>JAPUJL010000342.1 GCA_027296185.1 SAR324 cluster bacterium
CCGCCGGCTGTGGTGGAGCAGCCTCCGCCGCCGCAGCCTCCGCTGCCGTCGCCGGATTTGGTGGAGCCGGAAGAGTTCGACATCGAGCCCTACTACGAGGGGGCGATGGTACTCGATCAGGTGATCGTTCCGCCGGATGAAGTACAGCGCGGGGTCGACGCGTCGCTCCTGCCGCCCCCGCGGGCCTTACGGTCCGGATCACCTCCGGGTTCCGGCGAGTCCGTGGCGGACGCGGACGACAGCGTCATCTTCGACAAGGCGCGGCAGTACGAGGAGGAGTTGGCGCGGGTGGAAGCCGCTCCGCAGCCCGCGGCCGTGACGGAGTTCGAGGTGGTGTATTTCGACTTCGACCGGTCGAACATCAAGCCGGAGTTCGCGGCGGCCATCCGCAACAACGCGGAATCCCTGAGGGCCGACCCGAACCTCACGGTGCTCGTCGAGGGCCACTGCGACGAGCGGGGCACGACCGAGTACAATCTCGCTCTGGGCGAGCGGCGCGCGCGCGCGGTACATCAGGCCCTGATCGCCGAGGGAGTGAGCCCGGGCCAGTTGAATACCGTCAGCTACGGCGAAGAGCGGCCGGCGGCCTTCGGTCACGACGAGAGTTCCTGGAGTCTGAACCGGCGCTCGATGATCACGGTTCGCTAGCGCTCTCCCACCCAGCGGTTTGGCAGGTGTGTCGCGGCGCGCCCCGATTCCTGCTTTCACGATGAGGACGAAATCCCGGTCCGAGGCTTGCCCCCTCGTGGCCGGGGTGCCGGATACGGGGTTGATCCATGCTTGAGAGCGGCAGCATCTGGTCCCTCGTGTTCACGGGCGACTGGGTTTCGCTCCTGGTCTTAACCGTGCTGGCGGGCATGTCCGTGCTCTCCTGGGCCATCATCCTAATTAAGTGGGTACAGTTCCGGAGGATCCGCGGAGAGAACAATTTCTTCAAGGAATCCTTCAAGCGCCGCTCCACCCTCCGCGATATTTCCGAGATCGCCAACCGGCTTCACATCTCCCCCCTTGCGCGCATGTTCGAGGGGAGCTACCGGGAACTCAACACCTTCCGCAGCAATATCGAAAAGGTCGCGGGCACCACGCGCGATTCCGCCGACAAACTGTTGATGAGTCCCGATTATCGGGACCGGCTGCTGGTGCGCCTCAACCGCGCCCAGGAGCGGATCTACAACGATCAATACGCCCATTTGGACCGCTGGCTGCCGATGCTGGCCATGGTCTCCAGCTCGGCGCCGTTCATCGGGCTGTTCGGTACCGTCCTGGGGATCATCGATGCGTTCCGCAATATCGGTCTGAGTGGCCTGACCAGCCTGGCGGTGGTGGCGCCCGGCATCTCGGAAGCGCTGGTGGCCACGGCGGGGGGGCTGGTCGCCGCGATCCCGGCGCTGGTGGCGTACAACCTCTATCGAAATTCCATCCGCGACGTCTCCATCGAAATGAAGAATTTCGCGCTGGACATCACCAACCGCCTCGACAGGATGCTGTAGGGATGGGTCCGTCGGAACCACTGAGTTGGACCGAAGCGGAGCCCCTCAGCGACATCAACATCGTGCCGCTGGTGGACGTGCTCCTGGTGTTATTGGTGATCTTCATGATCACCGCACCGATCATTACGCCGACGCTGGAAGTGCAGTTGCCACGCGTCGCCCTGTCGCCGGGAACCAACCCCAACCAGACGCTGACCATTACCATCGACCGGCAGAACCGCCTCGCCGTCAACGACAAGGTGCTGGGCGCCATGCGGGCCCAGAGCACCCTGCGGCGCTTCGACCGGGCGGTTTCCCGCTGGCGGGCGGACTATCCGGGTCAGGCGGCTTTTCTGCGGGTGGACCGGCTGGTGAGGTACGGGACGGTGATCCGCGTCATGGCCCGGCTCAACCGGATGGGGATCGTCGAAGTGGGGTTGATGATCGAGGAAGAAGCGAACTGAGCGCGAGTCCACTCGCTCTAATTGCAAAAGGCGGATCGAGGACGGCTTCCGGCCGCTGCCGCGCGGCGCGTAATCCGAATCCTCCGGGACCGGCGGATCGTCATGGCGCGTATCGGGTTTCCTCTTGCGATGATCGTCTCCGCGGCGCTCCACGTCGGGGTCGTAGCGGGATGGATGGTCATGCCCGAAGGCGAGCCGGGCTACGCCCTGACCGCTTATCGGGTGCGCATCGTTCGGGCCCCGGCCCGGCCCAAGGCCCGGCAGCTGGCCCGAGCGCGGGAAACCCAGAGCGCGCTAGAGATCGAGGTGCCGGCGCCCCGGGAGGCCACCAGCGCCGAGCTGGCCTTTCCCGAGTTGGACGTTCCCCTCACCGAAGGGCCCATCCCCGAAGCGGACCGCCCGGAGCCGCCGAGCCGTACCCCCGCGGAAAGCGCAGCGGAAGCCCCCGCCGATCCGCGGCGGGTGGCGCCCAGCCTGCCCCAGCGGGAAGCGCCGGAAGCCGCGTACGCCGAAGCGGCGCCGAGCCCGCCCGCTCCACAAGCCCCGGAGGGCACGGTGGCGCCTCCGGCACCGCCGGATGCCGGTCCCCGGCTCGAATTGCCGCGGCCCTTAACGCCCCAGCGGACCGAGCCCCCCCGGCCGCCGGAGGAGCTGGACGAGGCCGTGGCCGCAGTGCCGGCCTTGCCCCAGGCCCGCCCCCCGGCGCCGCCCGAGCCGGTCACGCCCAGCGCTCTGGAGCGGGCGCGGGGCCAAGTGCGCGAGTTGGAGCAAAGCCTCCCGCCGGCGCTTTCCGCTCAGCGGGAGCCGGACGTGCTGCAGCAGAACCCCCTTGCCCAGTTGGTGTGGCGCCGGTATCGCAACGGCATTCAGGGCCGGATGAAGGACAATTACACCTATCCGGCGGGCTTCTCCTGCGATCTCGAGGCGCGGATGCTGATCGCCATCGCCCGCGACGGCACCCAGTTGGCCCCCAAATTGCTACAATCCAGCGGAAACGAACTGTTCGATTACGCCGCATTACTGACGACCCGGCGCACCGAACATCCCGCGATACCGCCCGAGATTCCCGACGACGCCCTCCAATGGCAATTGAAATTCAAGTCCAAAGAGTGCCCCTCCGATACGCCGTAGCCCGGCCGTATCCTGAGTCCTGCGTTCCGCAGCGCATTCCGCCCGACCGCCGACAAGCCCCCCGCCCCCGCGGCACGGGTCAGGCCGCCTTAGGCCGGTCGATTCCGGGACTGCTGGCGGGGCTCGCGCTCGTTTTCTGCATGGCCCTGGGGGCGGCACCGGCTCCCGCCCAGGAAGTGGCGCAGGCGCCTCCCGCCTACGACGACCCGGCTCAGGACATCCTCATCGAGGGCATCGGGTTTTCCAAGCTGATCCTCGAGATCGAGCAGAACGGCGCGGTGGCCCGCCTGCCGGGCTTCGCGGGTTTGCTCCCGCTGCTGGAGAAGAACCTCTGCTGGAGCGGGCTGTTCTCGTTGCACGGCGGAGTCTCGCGGCACTGCCGGCTGCGGTCGCGGCCCTCGCGCACGGACATGCGGCTGCGCTTCGCGGGCAGCGGAACGGCGCTGGGGGTGCGGCTCCAGGACGCGGGACCGGAGGAGCTGGTGCTGTTCGAGGACGTCCTCGAGCTGGCGGAACCGGTCACCGAAGAGAGGGTGATCGATCTGGTCAACCGCATCGCCCAGCGCATCACCGGAGAACCGGGACTGCTGGGCAGCACGATCGCCTTCGTGCTCCGGCAGCCGGGCTACTCCAAGGTGATCGTGGCCACCACCACCCACGGGGAGCGGCTCAAGCTGATCTCGGCCAATCGGGACATCAGCCTGTTGCCCCACTGGTCCCCCAGCGGCGATGCCCTGGCCTATACCGTGCTCGGCCGCAACGGTAGCGCGGTCTACTACCACAGCATGCTACGGGAAGGGGGCCTTAACCGGGAAAGCCGCTTCCTGACCGCCCGTACCGGCCTCAACTCCGGCGGTGCGTTTTCGCCGGACGAGCGGCGGCTGGCCTTTACCATGAGCCCCAACGGCAGCGCCGACCTGTACGAGTACGACTTCCAGAGCGGCCGCACCCGGCGGCTGACCTTCCGGGACGGCATCGAGACCTCCGCCGTGTGGTCGCCCAGCGCCAAGGAGCTGCTGTTCGTTTCCGACCGCTCGGGGACGCCGCAGATTTATCTGCTGGATATGGAAAGCCTGGAAGACCTGCGGCTGACCTTCGAGAGCGGCTACAACGCCGACCCCAAGTGGAGCCCGGACGGCGAGCAAATCCTGTTCACCAAGCGCATCGGCCGGACAGACCAGATCCACATCATGGATCGGTACGGGGAGAACGTCCGCTCGGTCACCTCCGGCCCTCACGACTCGGAGCAGGCGGAATGGTCCCCCGATGGCAAGCAGATCGTCTTTACCTCCAACCGCTCCGGCGTGTTCAAGCTCTATGTGGTCTCCGCCGACGGCACCAATCTCCGCCGGCTCACCCACACCCCCGAGCGCTTCGAGGAATCGAGCCCTTCCTGGACCTGGCGCCGCATGCCGCGCTAGCCGAACGGCGGTCCACCCTCGGCCCATCCGGTGCCATCCCCGCGCGCCGCGGTGGTAATATTGCGCGGAACGTAGGACAATCCAGCGCGGGAAGACAATGCGCCGAATGCCCCCACCTGGGAGACGGACAGTGAATGCGACCGACGGTTGCCGCCGGAGAGGCCTGGTGAGCGGATTTGCGCTCTTGGGCGTGCTGACCTTGACTGTCGGCTGCGCGACTACGGAGAGCGTGGAAAGCGTGGAAAGCCGGGTCGGCTCCAGCGAACAGCGCAACGAGGTGCAGGATCAGCGCCTGAGCGACATTGAGCGCGGCACCGCCGCGGCCATCCAGGAGCAGACCCAGCAGCTGGAGGAACTGAAGCTGGCGCTGGAGAAGTTGGCCCAAGAGCGGGAGGCGATCCGGGTGCGGCTGCAGGCGGAGGAGGGGAGCACCGCCGTGCTGACCGAGCGCAGCGAGACGGGCGAGACCGAACGGCGCAGCATCCTGGAAACTCTCGAGAGGAGCCAAGGCGATCTGTTGGCCCTCCGCCGCCGGCACGAAGAGCAAGTGCGCGCCACGCGGCAGTACCGCACCGAGCAACTGGCCGAGCTGGACGCCGTGCTGCAACATCTCACGGGGCTCCAGGCGCTGCTCCAATCGCCCATCGGCGACCTGCCCAGCAAGACCGAGGCGGACAAGCTATTCCGGCAGGCGCATGCGCTGATCATCCACGGGGAGCTGGACCTGGCCGCCGACCGCTTCGGCGAATTCGTCGGGAAGTACCCCGACGACGAGCGGGTCGTCGAGGCGACTTACCGGCAGGGGCAGGTCTACTTCCTCGCCCGCCGTTACGACCACGCGCTGGTGCCCAGCTTCGCCGTAGTGGACGGCCATCCGGAGCATCCCCGCGCCGTGGACGCGCGCTGGGTGCTGGCCCGCAGCCTGGAGGAGAAGGGCGATTTCGTGCTGGCCCGCCAGTTCTACGCGGAGATGATCGACGGCAATACCAAGTATCAGGCCGACGCCATGCGGCGCGTCCAGTTTCTCAACGAGCTCCAGCCCCTCGAGGAGAACGGCGGGGGCTGAGCCGGTCCGCGCCGTTCGCGAGCATCCCATGCCCCGATTGGTCAACATCTTCGATGGCCCGGAGGCCTACCGCGATCACCTGGCCACGCTGCCGGAAGAATCCGGCGGGACCGAGGAGGTGGTGGCGGAAATTCTCCGCCGTGTGCGGGACGAGGGGGACGCCGCCGTGCTGGAGTACACCGAGCGCTTCGACGGCGTCCGGCCCGCCTCGTTGCGCGTGCCGGAGTCCGAGCTGGAGAGCGCGGTGGCCTATCTCGATCCGGCGGTGAAGGACGTTTGGATCCAGGCCATCGAGAACATCGAGCGCTTTCATCAGCGGCAGAAGGAGGACAGCCACTTCCAGTTTTTCGGCGACGGCACGGTGCTGGGGTGGAAGGTGACGCCCATCGACCGGGTGGGGGTCTACATTCCCGGCGGGCAGGCGGTCTATGCCTCGTCGCTGATCATGAACGTCGTCCCCGCGCGCATCGCGGGCGTGCCGCGCATCGTGATGGCCACCCCACCGGGCGCGGACGGCCTGCCCCACCGGGACATCCTCGCCGCGGCGGCGCTGCTCGACTTGCACGAGATCTACATCATCGGCGGGGCACAGGCGGTGGCAGCCCTGGCCTACGGCACGGAGACCGTCCCCAGCGTCTACAAGATCACCGGGCCGGGCAACCGCTACGTGGCCGAGGCCAAGCGGCAGGTCTATGGGCTGGTGGGGATCGACTCGGTCGCGGGGCCCAGCGAAATTCTGATCCTCTGCGACGTCCAGGCGGACACCGAATTCCTGGCACGGGACCTGCTCTCCCAGGCAGAGCACGACAGCGACGCCCGCGCCCTGCTGATCACCACCGATCCCGAGCAGGCCCGGGCGGTGGCGGCGCGGCTGGAAGAGTTGATTCCGGGCCTGCCCCGCCGGGAGATCATCGAGGGCTCCTTCCGGTCGGGCTCGGCGATCGTCGTGGTCGAGGCATT
>JAPUJL010000343.1 GCA_027296185.1 SAR324 cluster bacterium
TGCTGGTGCGGCGGCAGTCCATCAAAGGCATGCGGTTCTATCCCATCGAGCCCTTGCTGACCTTCATCGGGGATCGTGTCGACCAGGCGCCGCTCGGGCTGAAGCGGCTCTACCTGAGCAGCCTGGGCGGGTTCGCCGCCAGCGATCCGGCGGGAGTGACCACCCTCATGGAGCAGGCCCTGGACGACCCGGACATCACGGTGCGCTACGCGGCGCTCAACCTGGCCTCGAAGCTGGGCTCCACCCAGGAGGTGCAGTCCATCCTGCAGACCCGGCTGTCGGTGGAACCGGACGGTGGCCTCCGCGGCAGCATCGAGCGACAGCTAGCCGGCAACTGACCCGGGCGCGCCAACTCGGCCCGCGGGCTCCTGCCGGTGAACCCGCCGGCGGGGAGGTTCGTGGGGGACTGACTATCGAGGTGGTTCTAGACCTCGTCCGGCTCCTCGTCCCGGGCATCGAGGAGGATTTGCTCGCGGCGCCGGGTGTACTCGCTCTGGGCGCGAACCATCTCCTCCAGCCGGCCGCCGTGTTCCCGCTGTTCCTCGTTGGCCCAGGCCACCTGATCCCGCCGCCCCATCCGCACGCCGATATCGAACAGTTGCTGCAGGTATTCCACCCGCCTCCGCAGGTACTCCGGTTCCTCCGGAAGGCCGCGCCAATAGCGGTAGCCGTCGGTCATGACGGCCAGCGCCTCGCGGAGGCGCCGCTCGCCCAGCAGGTTCTTCCCCAGCTTTGCCGCGTTTTCGGTCTGCAGGTGAGGCGGACCCACCTTGATCGCCAGCGCCCGCCGGTACCAGCGCTCCGCGGCCTGCCGCAGGCCACGAGCCGTCTTGCCCCCGGCCGCCCGGCTGGCGTCGGTGATGGGCACGATCGCCTCCTTGCGGCTGGCGAAGTGGCGGTTTTAGCGGTCGATGAAGCTGTTGAGCTTGCGCGCGTCGCGGTATCCCCGGCCCAGATGGTCCAGCATGTTCTGGAATAGCCCGGCGACCCGGGAATAAATCACCGTCAGCCGCTGGTCCAGGTGGCGGTCCCGGTAGAACCGCGGATAGAAGCGGCGCAGAAAATCGTACTGCACCAGGGCATCGAAGAAGCTCGTTTGTTTGCTCAGCTCGTCGGCCAATCGCAGGCGAATGTTGAAATCCCGGGGCGCGTCGTGCAGCCGTTTCAGGAGCGGATAGACCGTCAACTCGGTTTCGCGGTAATTTCCGAAGCGATCCGGATGGCCGGTGCCCATGGCATCGAAGATAACGTAGACCAGCGACTCGGAGTCCGGGTGCGCCGCCCAGGTGGAGTACTGCGTCAGCATGCGCAACAGGTCCACCGCCTTGAACAGCAAGAACTGCTGCCCGGAAAAGCTGGGCTCCCGCCGGGCCCGCTGGATGAGGAACGCCGAGAAGAACTTGAGCACCTGGTTCAATTCCGCGTGGGTGGGCCGGTTGTGATAATGGTCGACGACCCGGGCGATGGAGCGCTCGTCCTCCGTGCCGATGGCGGAATCCAACTGTGTCCCGACGATATCGATGATCTTGACCTTGGGCGCCAGATCGAGGCGCATGAGGTTCCACAACATGCTGCTGTAGCGGTCCCGCTCCTGCCGCTCGAGACCCCGTGTTTCGTGGATGAACTGGGTCTCGGCGCGTAACTTTCTGAGCGCCACCGGCTGGTCGCCGCCGCCCGCACGGGGTTCCGCTTGCGGGGTCACTTCCGTCATGCCGCCTCGCGCGAAAAGGGTGAGGAGCCGCTCCGGGCCGTGAGGGATTCCGGCGAATCACGGCCGGCCCGCCGGTTTTCCGGCGAGCGGCCCGGACGGCGCCAGCGGACGCCACGCGCCGCAGATTCCCTTGTCAATTCAATGAGCGGCAAGTAGAATATCCAACCTTGCGGTATGGGAGGCGCCCCCAGAAACGATTCGACACGGGAATCAAGGTTGTCCGCGCTCAGCAAAACAACCGGGCCGCGCCCTGGGAAGCCGGTGACTTTCGACCGGCAGCTCAATGTCTTGGGGCGCCGGCCCAAGGCGGAATTGGTCGAATACGTCATCCGGGCGTTCATGGGCGTCGATGGCGCGCGCCGATTCGTCGAGGACGAGGCGCGGTTGCGCGCGTTCGTGTGGAAAGTAAGCCGACTCTATCGTAACAATCCATACCATAACTTCCAGCACGCCGTGGACACCACCAATGCCATGGCCTGGATGGTCACCCGCCCGGGGCTGAGCAAGCGCTTGCCCGATCTATACGTCTTCGTACTGATCTTGGCGGCTCTGGTGCACGACCTGGAGCACCCGGGCACCGACAATCAGTGGGAGATCAAAACCCGCTCCCGGCTGGCAGAAAAATACCGCAATGAGGCGGTACTGGAAAACCGATCCCTGGACGGCACCTTCGATCTGCTGCAGGATTCCGAGTGCGCCCTCCTTGCGGGGCTGCCTCCCGATACGCACAACGAGTGCCGGCGGTTGCTGGGGATCGTCATCATCGCCACGGATTTCGCCACGCACCAGGCGTTCCTCAAGGAACTGCGGACTCATCTCCACACCAAAGGCACCGACTTCTCCGATCCGGAGGGGCTCTCCCTCCTCGCCCGTACGTTGATCAAGGCGGCGGATATTTCCAACACCACCAAGGCGTTCCCCCTCGCCCGGCTGTGGGGACGCCGGGTCATGCGGGAATACTGGGCGCAAGGGAGAAAGGAAAAGCGGCGCGGGCTGCCCGTCGGACCGCTCAACGACCCGGACAAGGTGGCGTTTCACGAGGCCCAGGCCGAGTTCATCGAGACCCAGGTGCAGCCCCTCTTCGATATGCTGGTGACGGTGGAGAGCTCCATCGGGGAGGCGGCGGAGACCCTGACGGAAAACCGGCTCAGCTATCTGCGGCTCTCCTCCCATCGGACTCAGTAGCTCCCCCTCAATCGAAGAGGCTCATCTGCTCGCTGGCTTGGGGCGCGGGCGCCTCGATGCTCCAACTGAGCGCGACGGTCTTCACGCCGCCGCGGCTGTCGTAGGAGAGTTGCCCGTGCTGAAGGGCATGCTCATGGATGAGGCGGGTCACCTCCACGTCCTGCTTGCAGTAATCGATGATCTTCTCGATGCGCCCCTCCTTGTACCAGGTCAGCGCCTGCAGCCCGTCGGCCGACTTGCCGTGCTGAATGGTGGAGCGGGCGATGGAATCCAGCCGCAGGCGGTGGCCGATGATCTTCTTCAGCTCGACGAGCATGTCGAAGTGGTTGAGGGCGAGCAACTCCATGTAGAGTTGTTGCCGCTCCTGATCGGTGGGGCGGCTGCCCGCGAGGACGCGTAGGTCGAACGCCACGTGGTTGAACCCGACGATCAGGTCGCCGCGGCGAATGTGCTCGATCATCGCGGGGGCCTGGTGCTCCAGGTACACGTGGTAATCCAGGTCCAGGCTGTCCCAGATCACCCCCACGGACATCCCCATGTCCATGACGTTCCCCCATCCGCCAACCTCCTCGGCGGAGTACTTCGTCTCCAAATCGAAGTATAGTATGCGAAACATCCCTGTTTTCCTTGCGGGGCCCGCCGGCGCGGGTCCGGGCGGGGTTGGCTGATGGCAGGCTTGCCCCCCCGCGGCGCCGGCTTCCATGCTCCAGACCGCGCGGGTAAGGAAATCTTACTCAACATGATCGACTATTACAACCTGCTCGGCGTACCCCCGGATGCCCCCGCGGAGGCCGTTCGCGCGGCCTTCCGCAACCTGGCCAAGCGCTATCATCCCGATGCCCAGCCGCACCTGGGCGGAGCGGAGAAGGAGGCGCGGCAGCGCCGCTTCATCCAACTGGCCCAGGTCTACGATACCCTGGGTAACCCGGAGCGGCGCCAGGCCTACGACCGCAAGTGGCGCGCCGCTTTCGGCGAGCCCGCACGGCCCGCAGCGGGCAGTGGCCGCCGCCGCCAGGCCCGCTCCTCGGCGCGGCCCCGGGCTTCCCGCAATTCCCGGACGGAGCGGGGACCCAACCTGGACGAACTGTTGCGAGAGGTAGAGACCCTGCTGGGGCGGTTCGGGCTCGACCTGAAGCAGCCGGTGGAGCGCTTGCTCGACGAGTTGCTGAACTGGGCGCGGGAAATCTTCCGCCAGGTTTCCGGCGCCTGGGCTCCCGCGGGACAAGGGGCTCCCTCCGGCTCCCGGCGGACGGCAGGATCGGCGCGCAGCAGCGGCCAAGCGGCGTCTTCCGCTAGGGGCGCTGGGTCCTCGGAGGACAACGCCACCGGCGGAAAGCGGCGCGGCGGCGCCGGGAAGACCGGTGGAACGGCCCCCAACGCTGGGGCGGGAGACGGTGGGCAAGCCGTCGAGACCGAGTTGAAGGAGCTGAAGCGCCGCGCTCAGAATCGCCCGGCCCGCGATCGAAACGCCAGCACGATGCCCCACTCGGTGGACGAGGAGCTGAAGCGGCTCAAGCGGCGGCTCGGCAAGTCCTGAACGGCGCTTCCGGAGCGCAGCCCGAGCACGCCGCCCGAACGGTAAAATCCGAAGGATGCGGCGTCCATTCGATGCGGGGATTGGGCGGGGTTCAGAAAGAGAGCAGCGCGGTTTCGCCGCCAGCGTCCAGCCGCAACACCGCCCGTTTCGAAAACCAGTCCGGGACGATGCGCAGGAATCCCCGGCCCGTGCCGGACGGAAGCGTCTCGTCGCGGTGGAAATGGCCGATGAAGAACCCGTCCAGCCCCGGGGTGACGGCTTGGGCAAAGGCGCTCACCTCGGCGGCGGGATAGCGGATCTTGATCTCCCGGTTGGTCCTGGCCAGCGCCCCTTCCAGCCACACGGCGATTCCGCGGGCCACCGGCCCCGGCATGGCCCGAAAGGCGCCGGACACCAGCCGTCCCCGGGAAAACCGGCGCCAGCGGAGGTATTGCCGGTCGCCGCGGTTGACCACGTCCCCATGAGTGAGGCCGTAGCGCCTTCCGCCCCACTCGACGACACACATCCCGTGCACCACGTGATCGAAGGGGAGGCCCAGGTCCTGCACCGCCGCATCCGAGCGGGGCAAAAGGAACTCCCGGTTGCCCACCACGAACACAATCTCGCTGCCCGCCTCCCGTAGGCGGCGGAAGCCCTCGATCACTGCCCGCACGTCGGAATTCCAATACTTGGGCAGGGCGAGCCAGACCTTGAACAGGTCCCCCAGAAAAACGATCGCCCGGGCCTCGGGCAGTTGGCCGAGCATGGCCAGAAACGGTTCCGGGGCGGCACGGGCATCGCCCAGGTGAGCGTCGGCGATCAGGTAAACATAACCGTCCGCGCCGCCCACGGAGAATTCCGGCGCCTCGGCGAGCATCGCGCCCCAATCGGGCATCCAGGGTTTCATGGGCGTCCGGGTGATGGGGCTCGACGGGGTGGGCCGAGCCCTCCCCATTCCGGCGCCGGGCGTCGCGCCGGCAGTTGCTCCCTCCGGCGGGCCGCGA
>JAPUJL010000344.1 GCA_027296185.1 SAR324 cluster bacterium
CCCCTGAAGTTTCCAGCAGCACCCCCCGGCTTGAGCGATTAGAAAGGCGAACCAGCGGGACGCCTCTGTCCGGGCGTCGAAACTCGTTCGCAATCGAAAGTCCTCGCGCTCCTCCCCGGTGGATATTGGAGGATACAGGACGGGATCGCCCCAGCGGGCAGCACGGGGCCACGCGCCTCCCCCGGGCACGGGCGAGGATATAAGAGGGGGTCCGCTGCGGTTGCCCCTGTGTAATCTCATCCCGCCCGCCAGAGCCTCATCGTTGCCTGGCGATCCGCACGCTGAAGAAGCAAGGCTCGCTGTTCGCCGGCGGCAGCGACCGGCGCCATTTCGCGATCGTGACCCGACTGCCCGGCCCAAGCGGCTGCGCTTTCTGCGGTTCAATCCCGCCGGCCGGGTCGTCCGGCGCGCCCGCCACACCCTCTTGCGCCTCTCCTCCGCCCCGACGAGGCGGCTATTGGTAGGCGCCCGCGCCCCAATCGATGGCCTCCCCCCGCCCTTACCGGCGGCCCATACCGGCAGAATGCGGGGCCGCCCCAAGGTTTCATTTGCTTCCGAATCGTATTACGATATGTTGACCCGCTGTTGCCCGGCGGCCGGGCTGCACAATATTTTCACTCCTTCTCGAGAACCGCGTTGGCGCTCTGGGACAAACTCATCTCAGGCAAGGATTCCGGCGACAAGCGCGCCAAGGAGCTTTGGGACCGCTCGATCAAGTACTACGAGGGGAAGCTCTACAATCGTGCGCTGAAGGATCTGCAGGAGGCCATCGAGCTCAATCCCGACTACCTGAAGGAGGCGGTCGAGTTGATGCAGGTCTTCTCGGCGCAGGGAAACGACGAGCAGGCGGTGAGCGTCGGGTATGCGCTGCTGAAAACGGACTCCACCAACGTGGAGCTCATGAACAAGCTCGGCAACTCGCTGCGCAACCTGAATTCCTTCGACAAGGCCAAGCGGCTGTACACCCACGCCCTCAAGGTCAACCCCAAGTTCGTCGATGCCCGGTACAACCTCGCCGCGAGCTCCTTCCGCATCACCGCAGCGGATAGCCAACTGATCCGGCAAACCAAGACGGCGGAGGCCTTCAAGCTTCCCCGCCGCTACGAGTTTCAGGCAGACCGCGTCGGATTCCACCCCGTGCCCAACGAATCCCTGGAACAAGACGAGTCCAAACCGGCGGAAGAGGAAGGCGAGGAGGAGCAGCAGGAACTCTCCGAAGAAGATCTCGCCATGATGCGGGACGGCATGATCAAGGAACTGAAGTCCGATCTGGAGGCCAACCCGGATTCCTGGGCCCACGAGTTCAACATGGCCCTGCTCTACGACCTGTTCGATTTTGGGGAATTGGCCATCCAGCGCTACAAGAAAGCGGTGGCGCTGGAGCCGGAAAACCGGATGTCCGCCAATAACCTGGGCGTCGCCCTGATGGTGCACAAGAAGGCCCTGGAAGAGGCCGGATCCGTGCTGTTGGGGAACCTCAGCGAGCACCGCCACGACCGCACCACCGTGCTCAACCTGGGCATGGTCTACCGCGAGACCGGCAAGGCGTTCCAAACGCTGAAGTACTTCGTCTACCTGGGCGACCTGCTGGAAAAATCCATGGGCGAATTCGAAACCGACAAGGTGGAGCAACACGCCAACGAGCTCTACGGGCGGCGCAAGTACCTGGAGGCCATCCCGATCTTCGAGAACCTGGCCACCGAAACGGGCGATTCGTACTGGCTGGAAAAGCTCGCCACCATGTACTTCAATCAGAAGAAGGAAGAGCAATACATCGGAACGCTCCAGCGACTGCTCAAGGCGGATCCCGATCACGCGGACGCCGCGAACAAACTCACCGGGTTGGCCGACTCCTACGAAGAACAGGCGCGGGAGAAGGCACAGAAGGGCAGCCGCTATCAGGCCATCCAACTGTTCGAAAAAGCGGTCAAGATCGAGGAGACGGCCGAGCGCTGGGTCGAGCTGGCTCAACTCTACGAGGAAGAGGGCGAGGAAATTCTCATGGACAATGCCCTCAAGCGATGGAAGCAGCTCACCAGCGGCGAAGCGGAGGAAGAAGAGGAGGCCGCAGACGCCGAAAAGGCGCAAGAAGGCGAGTTGCCCGCCTGAACCCGCTCCTCTCGGCAACCCGTCTCGTGACTGCCCCGTCCGGCCCCGGTTCCCCATCCCCTCTCGAATTTTCCCCAGTCTACCGGAAATTCCGCCCGTGAGTTCCCGGCCGCCCAGCGATCGCAGGCTCCGGCGGCACCCCAACCGCGGTTGGCTGCTCCTGCTGCTCATCTGTTGGCTGGGCGCGGCGCCCTCCGCCGGCGCGGTGCCCTGCCCGGCACCCGAGCCTGGCGCCGACTTGAGGCGCTGCACGTTCGCAGGGGCGGACCTGACGGCCACCAGCCTGGCCGGTGCGGACATCCGCGACGTGGATTTCCGCGGGGCCATCCTGACCGGCGTCAATTTCACCCGTGCGTTCGCCCGGGGGGCCAACTTCAGTGCCGCGATTCTGGACGGGGCGGTGCTGAGCGGAGATTTTCAGGGGGCCCAGTTTCGCGGCGCCCAGATGACCGGCGTTCAGGGGGCGCGGGGCATCTTCTTCGGCGCCGACTTCTCGGGAGCCCGGATGGATCGGGCGAACTTCACCCAGGCCAACCTCCATTCCGCCCGCCTCGTCGGCACCGTGGCGCCGGGTGCGGTCCTGACCCGGGCTAATCTTCGCCGCATCGAGGCGGTGGGCGCCGATCTGAGCGGTGCCGATTTCTCCCGTGCGGTGCTCATCCACGCGGTGCTCTCCGACGCGAACCTGGCACAGGCCAACTTCTCCGAAGCCGATCTCACGGCGACCCGCTTCGACCGTGCCCGGATGAACGGCGCGCGTCTGCGCGGCGCGTACCTGTTCAACACCTCCTTTGTGGGGGCGCAGGCCACCCGCGTGGATTTACGCGATGCAATCCTGATCCGGCCGCGGGTGTGGGACGCCAACTTCGGCGGGGTCACCGGCGCCCCGGACTGGCTGGCGCGGGGCTCGGTGGGCGGCAAGTTCACGCCCCTCAAGATGCAGACCGCGATCCGCCAGGGCCTGCGCGATCTGATGGGGGCCTACCTCCATGGGCTGGACCTCTCCGGCCTGGACCTCAGCAAGGCGGATTTGCGCTACGCCGACCTGACCGACGCGGTATTGCTGGAGAGCGATCTGCGGGACAGCGACTGGCTGTTGGCCGATGCCAGCGGAGCGGACTTGCGCGGCGCAAAGCTGGAGGGCGTCAACTTTGCCGGAGTCCGGCTCGATGGCGCCAAGCTTTCCGCCACCCTCAGAGCGGAGGCGGTGGTCTGGGGATTTGTGGGAGAGCCGGAATGGGTGGAACCCGGCGGCACCGAAGGCGGCGCGCGATCCAGCCCGCCGGAGCCCTAATTCGCCGCGTACGGGTCCGCGCCAGGCTGCGCGTTATTCCATGTGCTGCAACGCGTTATCGCCCATTTGAATGAACTGCTCGATCTTGTCGTAGGAAAATCCCAGCATCTTGCCGATGCGCAGAAATTGCTCCCGCTCCTTGGGGGAAAAATCCCGGTCGGAGATGGCGGTTTCCATCAGATCGATCAGCATCAGCGCCCGGCCCTTGAGGTTCTTCTGCCAGCCAGTGAACGCCTGCAAATCCGGCATGGTCTTGTAGTGGAGGAACTTCTTCAGCCGGTCGGTGGCGCCGGGGGAATCGACGAAGGCAAACGAGCTCACGAGCGATTCGACCTCGCCCTGGGAGACGTTCCCGTCCGCCAGCACCATGGACACCATGGCTGTGGCGAACCACTCCTTTTGCTTGTCGTCCATCGCCTGGATCGGCGTCTTGAATTTGACCGCCATCCCGTTCTCGTCCCCTCCTCAAGGATGATCCGGGCCGTCCCGCACGACGGCCGGGCGAGGTTCCACGTGCGGCCGCAGGGATCCAAGCGAATTAAACGAACAGAATCGACGACAGCTTGTTCCGGTACTCCGGTTCCAGGCGCGATTTGGGCGGAAGCACGTCGAACACGGCCACCATGCCCTTGCGGCCCCCGTCGTCCCTGAATTTCCGGTCGGTCTTCACGATCTCCAGGAAGGCCTCCAGCGCCGGACCGTGCCGGCCGGCGACGGCATCCCGGCAGGCCAAGCCGAATTTGGCCTCGAGGTTCATGGGATCGCTCTGCAATTGCGCCCGTAGCGCCATCTCGTCGCCCGCGTGCTCGTGGAGGAACACCTTGGCCCGAAGCTGGGCCAGCTCCCGGCGGATATCGTCCTCCTCGTCGATCTGCCCGAGCTGCTCCTTGGCCTCGTCCAGCTTGCCCTGGTCGATCAGTATCAGCCCCAACCCCACGAGCGCCTTGGCGTTCTTCCCGTCCGATTCCAGCGTCTGCCGGAAGACCCGCTCCGCCGCCGCCGGATCGCCGGACTTGAGCAGACCGGCCCCCTGTTCGGCCTCCAGGTCCTGCTCGGTGGGCAGGTTGAGATCGAGAAACTTCTTGATGGCCGGCTCCGGAAGGGCCCCGACGAACTCGTCCTTGATCTGCCCCTGCACGATCAGCTTCACAACGGGGATGCTCCGAATCTGGAGCGCATCGGCGAGGTGCTGATTCTCGTCCACATTGACCTTGGCGAGCACGAATCGGCCTTTGGAATCGGCGGCCATCCGCTCCAGGGTCGGGCCCAACTCCTTGCAGGGGGCACACCAGGGCGCCCAGAAATCCACCATCACGGGCACCTCGAAGGACTTCTGGATGACCGTCTGCTCGAAGTCGCGCTCGGTGGCTTCGAAGGCCGCCGGCGAAGGGTCGATTGACATCGCTTGGGAATCTTTCATACGCTATGGAAGGTAATCATGGTGGCGCGCTGGGGAATCGGAGAGCGCGGGGGCCATTTCTGCCGCCCGGCATCTTTCCGTCTAGGGCCGTCCGTTTCCCAACTATCTAAGCGTGAACAGTATCATTCGACCGCGACCCCCGTCCACTGTCAAGCTGGAGCGTCCTTTCCCCGGGCACGCGCCGCACCGCTCCAGGAGCGGTGCGCTCCTGGCCGCCGCCGGCTACGCGGTGACGCGGAGCCGGATTTCCGGCGGCAGTGACCCAGTGCATCCATCGGCCCGCCGGCGCTCCGCGCTTGCGAGCCGTTGAAGGCGGCCACCCAAATGGACGTTCGCGAAGTCATCGTCAACGAAACTCTCCCGCAGATTCCCGCCGGGATGGTGGCCTTCGACCTGGAGATGGCCAATTCCTTCGCCAACGCCCCGCCGGTGATCTGTATGATCGGCATGGAGCGCTACGACTCCGAGGCGGGCCACTGCGTCTCCACCATCGCCTCCATCACCAGCCGGCGGGAGGAGCCGGAGCTGATCGAGTGGTTCGTCCGCGAGCTCTCGGGCCTCGCCGATCGGCACACCCACCCGCGCCTGCTGAGCTTTTCCGGGCTGGAGAACGACGTGCCGTGGCTGGAGCAACGGCTGCAGCGATTCGACTTGCCGCCTGAGCAAAGCGGGACACTCGAGCGCTTCGAGCACGTGGATCTGAAGGCCGAATTCTACCGCCGCACCCACAGCGATCACATGTCGCTGAAAAACCTGGAGCGCATCTTCGGCATCGGCCGGGAAAGCTCCATCCAATCGCGCAAGGTGAGCTTCATCCTCACCGACGTCATGAGCAGCCGACGCCGCGGCTCGTCCATCCCGGAGAAGATCTTCCGCTACTTGCACGAGGACGTGCATCACCTGCTGCTGATTTACAACCGCTGGGAGCAGGTCTCCCTCGATGAGTTCCGGCTCACCGACGAGGAGTACCTGAATTTCCTCAACAGCCTGAAGAATGCGCTGCACAAACTCGTCCAGTCGCCGCTGGCCCGCCGCAGCGACACCCAGCGTGCCGTGAAGAACCTCGGCGGCTACCTCAAGGCGTTGAGCGGTGCCCTGGACAAGGCATTGGTGGATCAAACCTTCGCCGAGTTCGAGCTGCCGCCTCTGCCTGAGTTCGACGGGCGGCACCGGGATTTGGGCCGCATCAAAAAGAAGCACGCCCGCCTGAGCGGCATCTCCCTGCGCGATGCGGAAACCGGGGCCTACCAGCTCCGCAGCCGGCTGCGCAAGCCCAAGGGCGCCCTGGCCGTGGTACGGCACCAGGGGCGGCTGCTGATGATCCGCCGCGCCGATGGCCTGAAGCGGGCCGCCGGCTACTGGGGCCTGCCCGGCGGCTCCCTGGAGGAGGGCGAAAGCCCATCCATCGGGGCCGTGCGGGAGTTGTGGGAAGAGCTCAACCTGTACGGCACCGCGGGCCGCATCCTGGGCACCAGCACCAGTGTGGGCGGGGAATACACCCTGTACTGGGTGGAGGTGGAGGTGGACGACCTCTCGACCCTCAACGCTGAGCAATCCGAGGTGGCCGAGGTTCGTTGGATGGCCCAGGGCGAAATCGCCTCCCTGGATCCTCTGATCCCCGGCGCGCTGGAGGGCTTCCACCGCTTTCTGGGCCCCGAGTGGCAGTGACGATAATCGCAGGCCGAAACCTGGGGAGCGGCGCCTGCGCTGTCCGGCCGCTCTTGGCCCGCCACCACGCAGCGATCGAGACGCCATGAACGCACCCCTGATCGAGCACGCAGGCCAACTGGCGCGCTACGCCCCGCCCGATCACCACGGCACGGTCAACGTGCGGCTGGTAGAGAAGGACTTCTGCGGTACCTTCGAGATGATCCGCGGCGTCGTGCAGCCCGGCGGCGAAGCCGAACCTCACGCCCACGAGACGGAGCATCAGGTGATGTACGTCATCGCGGGAGAGGCCGAAGTGACCCTCGGCGAGGCCGCGCCGGAAATCTGCGGTCCCGGCACCATCGTGCGCATACCGCCCAAGCTCAGCCACCGGGTCGTATGTCACGGCGCCGAGCCCCTGGACGTGGTGATCGTCTACAGCCCCCCGCTGCCCAAGCGCGCCGACACGCCGCTGGAGTAGGGCCGTGCAGGGCACTCGGATTGTGCGCCGTCAATGCTCCGCACCGATTCGATCGATGGGGAACCCATCGTGCGGCGGGCATCCCTGCCTGTCCTGAGCAACGCCGAAGGGCCTGTCCTGAGCAACGCCGAAGGGGCCGCCCGTTACGCCGGCCGCTGAGCACGGAAACCCGCGGCGTCCGATTTCCCGATTGCCGGCCCCATTTTCCGTTCTGGAGAAACCGCGATGACGAACAACCCCCGCCGCCTCCTGCTGACCGCGGCGCTGCTGCTGGGGCTGGCCCCGGCGGGCCTGTGGTCTCAGGGGCAGAGCTTTCCCCCGCCCCCGCCGTTGCAGAGCCCCATCGATGGGATGAT
>JAPUJL010000345.1 GCA_027296185.1 SAR324 cluster bacterium
GATTCCCGACGTCCCGCGTGACACGGCGAAGATTGAAATCAACCGGGCGGCCGTCGTCGGCGCCGGAACGATGGGCGGCGGCATCGCCATGACCTACGCCAACGCCGGCATTCCCGTGATCCTCAAGGAAACCGTCCAGGAGCGATTGGATAAGGGCATGGCGGTGATCCGGGGCAACTACGAGCGTTCGGTGAAGCGCGGCCGCTTCAGCCCGGAATTCGCCGAAGAGCGCCTGGCGCTGATCGAACCGACGTTGAGTTACGACAAGTTTAAAGAGGCCGACATCGTCGTCGAAGCGGTGTTCGAGGAGATGGCGCTGAAGAAGGAGGTCTTCGCGGCGCTGGACAAGGTTTGCCGCCCGGAAACGATCTTGGCGACGAACACCTCCACCCTGGACGTGGACGAGATCGCCGCGGTGACCTCCCGGCCGGGCAAGGTGATCGGCGCCCACTTTTTCAGCCCGGCCAACGTCATGCGCCTGTTGGAAATCGTGCGGGGCCGGGAATCCAGCAACGAGACCATCTCGACAACGATGGCCCTGGCCCGCGCCCTGGGCAAGGTCGGGGTCCTGGTGGGGGTTTGTCACGGATTCGTCGGCAACCGCATGCTCCATCAACGGAACCGGGAAGCCAATTTTCTGTTGGAGGAAGGCGCCCTGCCGGAGCAGGTGGACCGCGTGCTGTTCGATTTCGGCTTTCCCATGGGCCCCTTCGCCATGGGCGACATGGCCGGGCTGGACGTGGGCTGGCGCGTGCGCAAGGCCCAGGCCGCCACGCGGCCGAAGGATCAGCGCTATTCGGCCTTGGGGGACGCCATTTGCGAGCAGGGCCGCTACGGGCAGAAGACCGGCAAGGGCTGGTACCGCTACGAGCCGGGAAGCCGCACCCCGCTACCCGATCCGGAGGTGGAGGCGTTGATCCTGAAGGAATCGGAACGGCTGGGGATCGCCCGCCGCGAAATCTCCGCGGAGGAAATCGTCGCCCGCACGATCTACCCGATGATCAACGAAGGCGCCAAGATCCTGCAGGAGGGCCTGGCCATCCGCGGCAGCGACATCGATGTGATCTGGGTCTACGGTTACGGATGGCCCCGCTACCGGGGCGGCCCCATGTTTTATGCCGATACGGTGGGGCTGGACAACGTCCTGCAGGGCCTCAAACGCATGGAAGCCGATCACGGCGCTCAATTCGCCCCTGCGCCGCTGCTGGAAAAGCTCGCCCGGGAGGGCGGGCAGTTCCAGACGTACCGCGAAGGCGCCTAGCGCTACCCACAACGCGCGCGCTGGTTCAGGCGGCGATATGCCAGGCTCCCTGAGCGCCGATTTTTCGGAAGCCGAATTCCGCTGCTCCGGCTACGTCGAACCCCGAGGATTGCCATGAACCTGTTTGCCCCACCCGAAACGATCCAGACCGAGGTGTTCGCGCGGGTGCCCGATTCCCTGCGCCGGGCGCGGCGCACCGAATGGGCGGATTTCATCCTCGGCGGACAGACGGTGGATTGTTTCCTGGAAGGCCCCTCCTTCGACCGGGAGGGCAATTTGTACGTGGTGGATATTCCCTTCGGGCGGGTGTTCCGCATCTCGCCCCAGGGGGATTTCGAAGTCGCGGCCGAGTACGACGGGCAACCCAATGGGCTGAAGATCCGCAACGACGGCGAGATTTTCATCGCGGATCACAAGAACGGCATCATGCGCCTCGACCCGAATACCGGCGCGGTGACGCCCCACCAGACCCGGCGGCGGCTGGAGCCTTTCAAGGGTTGCAACGATCTCCTCTTCGCCGCCAACGGGGACATCTACTTCACCGATCAGGGTCAGACCGGGCTGCACGACCCCACCGGGCGGGTCTTCCGCCTCACCCCGGACGGGCGGCTCGATCCGATCCTGGAAGGCATTCCCAGCCCCAACGGCTTGGTCTTCAATCCCAGCGAGCGCATCCTGTACCTGGCCGTGACGCGGGATAATGCGGTCTGGCGGCTGCCGATGCTGGCGGACGGCGGCGTTTCCCGCGTCGGGGTGTTCATCCAACTCTCCGGAGGGCTGGCGGGGCCCGACGGCATGGCCATGGACGAGGAGGGCAACCTGGCCGTCTGCCATGCCGGGCTCGGCGTGGCCTGGCTGTTCTCCCGCCTGGGCGAGCCGATTTACCGCATTCAATCGGCAACGGGCCTGTACACCACCAACCTGGCCTATGGCGGCCCGGAGCGGAAACACGTTTACATCACCGAGTCGGAGACCGGCACGATCCTACGGGCCGAGCTGAAGGTTCCCGGCCGCCCGATGTATTCCCACTTGTAACTTTCCCCTGACTTTGCAGCGGCGATCGGCTATGGGCAATGAGGCTGTCCCCGCGGTGGGCGGGACGATCTGGGGCAGGCCGCACCGAGACCCTGGGCCTGACGCGATGGGGCCGCCGCCAGCTTCAGGACGAGGCGCAAAACCGAGAATCGAGCGGGAGACACGATGACCGAATTCTTGGATTCGACCCCGTCGATCGACGACCCCGTGGCGCTGCGGGAGTGCGCGGCGCGGGACGGCTACCTCTTCGTCCGGGGTCTGGTGCCGCCCGAGGCAGTCACCGAAGTGCGGCGCGCGTTTCTGCCGCTCCTGGCGGAGGCGGGCTGGATCCGCACCGACGCGCCGTTGGAGGACGCGGTGGCGAAGCCCGACGCGTTCTGCGTCGAGCCGGAGCCCGACTACCGCCGGGTCTATCACCGATTGTACCGGGAGCGGGCGTTCCACGCCCTGCAGCACCATCCCCGTCTGATCGGATTCTTCGAACGGCTGTTCGGCGAGCGGGTGTTCGTCCATCCCCGGGCGATTCACCGCATCATCTTTCCCCGGCACGAGGAATACACCACGCCGGCGCATCAGGACTTCGTCCCGATTCAGGGCGCGCCGGACACTTGGTCGGTGTGGATTCCACTGTCCGATTGCCCGCTGGAGTTCGGAAGCCTGCAAGTCGCCGAAGGCTGCCACACCCAGGGCGTCCACCCGATCCGTCCCACTCTCGGCGCGGGGGGCCTGGGAATCGCCGCGGACCTGGAGGGGCGCTGGCGCGGTGGCTCCTTCCGGCTGGGCGACGCCGTGATCTTTCACAGCCTGACTCCCCACCGGGCGTTGCCCAACCGAACCGAGCGGCTGCGCATGTCGGTGGACTTCCGCTACCAACGGGCCGGCGAGCCCGTGGCGCCGGAATCGCTGCTGCCTCACGATCCCCGCCACATCTCCTGGGAGGAAATCTACGCCGGTTGGGCGGACCCCGACCCGCTGAAGTATTACTGGAAGGCCTTCCACATGCAGGAAATACCCTACGACCCCACCTGGCACGAGGAACGGGATACGATCGCCTTCGAGATGGCCGAGCGGGGCGACCGCGATGCGCGATCCGCGCTCACCCGCATCGTCGCCCGGGACGCGGATCCCGGCAAACGGACCCGCGCCGCCGATCTGCTGGCCCGCCTCG
>JAPUJL010000346.1 GCA_027296185.1 SAR324 cluster bacterium
CGTGTGGCCGTGCAAAATCCCATAGGCGTGGCCCGCGGCGAGGCTGGAGCGTTCCAGCTCCCCCCGCCGCTCGCGGTAAAAGCCGCCGAAGGCCGCTTGTATCGCCTCCGCCCGCTGGGCTAGGCAGACTTGGATTTCTCCAGGCGAGCCGCCCGCGGCATCGGCAGCAGGGGGCAGGCCCGCCCGAAGGTGCTGGAAGAACGCCGTCAGTTCCGCCTCCTCCGCTCCGCGCTCGCGGAACGTCAGCGGATCGAGGATCGCCCGCATGCGCTGAGCGTCTGTTTTCGCGGGATGTAGGGGCATGGGAGCGGGCTCGATCGACGGGTGGCGGCGCGCGGCGCACGAATTCCAGGGGCGCTTTGCACAGTCCCCGAGGGCATAGTGCCTGAGCGCCGCGACAGGGGCAACACGGCGTTACGTTGCGGCCTCCGTTCCTGTCGCCGCCCTCGATTCGGGATTCGTGGGTCCGTGCCGGGCGCCCGCCCCATTTCGTCGGGCCCAGGGAGCAAACCCACAGCGATGGCGCGGCACTTTCGCTTTCGCGGCCAGATCGGGTACCATTGCTACAGACGCCCCACGGCGCTCCGATCCCCGCCGCAATCCCCAAAGCAAGGGCCTGTGCTCCGGAACGGGGACGCTCCATGCCCCCGACACTCAGCGAAATTAACCGGATGAACACGGGATTTTTCTACGATCCCATCTACCTGGAGCACGATACGGGCGCCCATCCGGAGAACGCCGGTCGCCTGCGGGCCGTGGTGGATGCGGTCGAGAGCGCGGGGCTGTTGCCGAAACTCCGCACCCGCGCGCCCCGCCCCGCCACCGGCGAGGAGGTCGGCTTGGTTCACGACTCCGGCTACGTGCGCCGGGTGGAGGAGGCGGCCCTGGGCGGCGAATCGTTCGTGGATTCCCCCGATTGCGCCATCTCCGAAGCCTCCTACACCGTATCGCTTCATGCCGCGGGTGCCGTGGTCGAGGCGGTGCAGGCGGTGGCGGAGGGGCAATTGGACAACGCGTTCGTCGCCTGCCGGCCTCCCGGCCATCATGCGGAGCAGGATCGGGCCCTGGGCTTCTGCTTCTTCAACAACATCGCCATCGGAGCAGCCACGCTGATCCGGCGCTTGGGGTACGAGCGGGTGTTGATCTTCGACTTCGACGTCCACCACGGCAACGGAACTCAGCACGCCTTCGAGGCGTCGCCCGCGGTGTTTTTCGCCAGCATGCATCAGGACCCCCGCACCTGCTACCCGGGCACCGGCTTTGCCGAGGAGCGCGGAAGCGGCGCGGGGCTGGGCTACACGGTTAACGTTCCCATGCCCCCCTACTCGGAAGACGGGGACTACCTCGACATCCTGCGCCACCGGCTGCTGCCATTGTTCCGGGAATTCCGGCCCCAGTTTATCCTGCTCTCCGCCGGGTTCGACGCCCACCGGGACGATCCCCTGGCGCAGATCAACCTGACCCAGATGGCCTTCGACGCCATGGCGGCGGACATGAAGGCGCTCGCCGCCGAATGTTGCGGCGGAAAGCTGGTCAGCATCCTCGAGGGGGGCTACGATTACCGGCGCCTCTCCGAATGCGCGGCCTCCCATCTGGCCCTGCTCCAATCCGACGCCGGCTGAATCCTCCCTTGATCCGCACCGGTCACCTGAAATCCTTCAAGCCCCGCCTCCTGGCGCTGTTCGAGGGCGATACCGCCCGCAGCTTTAATTTACGGGACATTCGCGATGCCCTGGCGCTCAAACGCCGGGAAACAGTGCCCCTGAAGGCGTATCTCGCCGAACTCACCGCCCAAGGAACCCTGCGCACCCGGGGTCGGCGCTACTGGCTGCCCGAACCGACGGCGAAGAATCAAAAGAGGGCCGGCGGCCGCGGCGCTTCGAACTCCGGCGCCTCGAACCCCGGCGCCTCGAACCGCAGGGCCCCGAACCAGAGCAGCCAGGCTCCCCCGACCGAGGAAGGGGTGTACGTCGGCAACAGCCGGGGATTCGGGTTCGTCGAACTGTATACACCCCGCCGCTCGGCGTTCGTGCCGCCCAATCGGGGCGGCGGGGCGCTGGACGGGGACCGGGTGCGGGTGAAGCTTTTCCGGGATCCGCGCACGGGCCGTGGTGCCGCCGAGGTGACCGAGGTCGTGGCGCGGCGGCGAACGGCCGCACGGGGATACCTGGAGGTGGGCCGGCGGGAACTTTGGGTCACCCCACTGAACGACCGGCTGCCCCTGATCTTCGCCGGCAATGCCCCTTCGTCCCAGGGATTGCGGGACGGCACGCTCGTCGAGGTGGCCATCACCCAATACCCCCAGAACGACGACGAGGCGCCCATCGGCCAGGTGATCCGGGCACTCCCGGACGACGAGTCGCCGGAACGGCTCGTCGAGCACATCCTGGCCGACCACGAGGTGTCGCCGCATCACTCGGAGACCGCCATCGCCGAGGCGGCCAAGGCAGCGAAGCGCGCGGTCACGGCCACAGGCCGCGAGGACCTGCTCGACCTGCACTTCGTCACCATCGACGGCGAGGACGCCCGGGACTTCGACGACGCGGTCTGCCTCCTGGCCGTGCCGGGCGGAGGATGGCGGCTGCTGGTCTCCATCGCCGACGTGGCCCACTACGTCCGTCCGGGCAGCGAACTGGACCGGGAGGCCCAGGCCAAGGGCACGAGCGTCTACCTCCCCCACCGCGCCCTGCCCATGCTGCCAGAAGCCCTCTCGACGGATGCCTGCAGCCTGATGCCCGATACCCGGCGTTTGACACTCACCTGCGATATGACCCTTACGCCGGCGGGCGACATTACCGGCTACCGCATCCACGAGAGCCTGATCCGCAGCCGGGCCCGGCTCACCTATTCCCAGGTGCAGGCCCTGTTCGATTCCGGCGAAGAGATTGGGATGCCCGGCCCGGAGACCACCGAGATGCTGCTGGCCATGCGCAGCCTGGCGGACGTGCTTGGCCAGCGGCGGCGGAAGCGCGGGGCGCTCGCTCTGGCTTTGCCCGAGCCGCGGTACGAGATCGGCCCGGAGGGCCGGCCCACCGGCGTCCACCGGTCATTTCCCAGCGAAGCGACGCGGCTGATCGAGCAGTTCATGATTGAGGCCAACGAGCAGGTGGCCCGCCACGCAGCACAGCACGGCCTGCCGATCCTCTACCGCGTCCACGACCCGCCGGCCCCGGACCGCCAGGAATCCCTGCCGGTGCTGCTGCACAATGCGGGGATCGCCGTGCGCGATTCGGAACTGAGCACCCCCGCCGGCATCAATGCCGTGCTGCTGCGGGTGCAGGAACATCCCCAGCGCGCCCAGCTGGAATTGGCGATCCTGAAATCCATGAGCCAGGCTCGCTACAGCCCGCACAACGACGGCCATTTCGGACTGGCGAGCGAGTGCTACACCCATTTCACTTCCCCGATCCGCCGCTATCCCGACCTGCTGCTGCACCGGGCGCTGAAGGCGTCCTGGGCCGGCGGCGAGAAGGGAAAGCCGCAACGCGCCGGGCCGAAACCCTTGCCGTCCGGCGCCGGATCGCACCTCTCCGACCGGGAGCGGATCGCCGCAGCGGCCAGTCAACAGGTAGGCAAGTTGTTCAAGGTGCTCGTGATGCAGCCGTCCCTGGGGGATACGTTTCGGGGCACGGTCACCGGTGTGGCGGAGCGGGGAATCTGGGTGGAGTTGGAGGACCCTTTCGTCGACGGCTTTCTGCCTTTGGAGTCGCTGCCCTTCGACCGCTACCAGGTGGACAAGGAGCGCCAGAGCCTCCGCGGGCTGAAGAGCAACCGGGAAATCCGCCTGGGTGATCGGCTCGCCGTGCAGTCGGCCCGGGCGGACCCGCTCACCCGGACCCTCGAGTTCGGCTTCCTGCATTGGGGGTGGGAGCAGCGGCCCCCGCCGGCGAAGCAGCCTACGCGGCGGACAGCCAAACACCGCAAAGGGAAAAAGTAAGCGCCGCACCGCACGGCGACTCAGGGCAGAGGGGCTCGCGGCACGGCGTTTCGGAGCGACGGGGATCGATGCCCGCGGTTACCGTTGGGCGGCTAGGGAGGCATGGCGCAGAAATGCCTGGAAATCCTCCTCGCTTCCGTTGACGATCACGTCGTGGGGCGCCAGGGGATTCTCCATTTCCTGCTCGCACCACGCCGCGAGGAAGGCGCCCTGCTCCTCCACGTACAGCAGCGCGTACAAGCCATCGTAGTAATAGAAGGGCAGGCAGAAAATCCGGTACGGATCGAGCTCGATGGCGTAGGCGCGGTCGGCGGGTTTGCCCAGGCCGCGCAGGGCGGCCAGCTCTCGCGGAAAACAGTCGCTCAAACCCTCGGGCGTGGGGCCTTGCTCATCGTAGATGCCGCGGCGCTTGTTCCGCCCCTTGCGCGGCTCGGGGCTCTCGCCGGGAAACAGGCCAATTTCGGCGTGAAACTCCAGCATGCGCAGGCGGAGCGGCCCTTCCACGATCAGGCGCTTCCCTGGCGCTGCCGCGGATTTGCGCCGCCCAATTCCGCGGCGCTTAGCCATCGCCCGCGCCCCGTTGCTCGAAACGGTTCCGGATGGTCAGCGTCGAGGTTCCCCCGCCGGGGTCGATGGACTTCACCGCCAGCGCGACCCGGTTATCGCCGTTGAGGCATTCCCAGTACTCGTCCGCGAGCGCCTCGGAATCCCCCGACAACGGCAAGGGATAGGGCTCGCCGGCAAAGGACGGCAGCGGCGTGCCATCTCCGCGGTAGGTGGTGACGCACCATCCGAGGCCCGGCGCGAAGCCCTGATAGTGGAAGAACTGCCGCAGGGAGCGCCCCGTATCCGCCGGATCGGCCTTGATCACCGCAAGATGGCCGGAAACGCGCTCCGGGCTTAGCGCGTGCGCGCCGGCGATGCGGGGCGTCCAGTGGGGTCCGTCCGGCTCGTGGGCACAGCCCATCAGCGATTCGGCGAACGTGCGCCCGGCCGCCAAACCTTCGGCCAGCGCATCGGTGTGGTCGCCGTTGGTGACCACGAAGTGGCCCGGCAGCTCCCGCATGGCGGTGTAGATCACCAGCTCGGGATGCGCCATCTTCCCGGGATCGGCCGCGGCCGTGCGGAGCGTTCCCCCATCCGCCTCGAAGACCCGGTTTCTGCTGTTCTCGCTGCGGCCCATGATCCAGTAGATCTGCACCGGTTCCCCACCGGGCGCCATGCCGATCACGATCCCCCGCCCGGGGTAGGGGTTATCGGCCAGCTCGCGCAGGTTGGCCTGCGCCTCCCCGGTGAGCCTGTCCAATTTCACGCGATTCCTCGATTCGCCGGTGCGGCCGCTCCGGGCTTCCGGCGCTCAGACGATCAGCGGGTCGTCGATATCGTCCGGGGGCCTGCGCCCCAACAACAAGTAGTTGGTAGCCGCCAGGCGGCTGAGGGTGAGCGGCCGCC
>JAPUJL010000347.1 GCA_027296185.1 SAR324 cluster bacterium
GCGAGTAACTGGGACCAGTTCATGCGGATGCTCCAGCGGGCGTTCCCCAAGGTGAACACCAACCTGGAATTACCGT
Source organism: SAR324 cluster bacterium (assembly GCA_027296185.1). Classification (GTDB taxonomy): domain Bacteria; phylum SAR324; class SAR324; order SAR324; family JACQKK01; genus JAPUJL01. The sequence goes on from JAPUJL010000347.1 coordinate 77, forward strand.
TTGACGACGATTAAATTTGGCCGAATTGGACTTGCACCTTAAACCTTGATGTGCGAGCTTCAATAAGCGTACCAGACCAGCCTGGCAGGGCCGATCTGGTCGAAATTCGTTTCGTGGAGGTGCTGCGCCCAAGGATGGGCAACCGAGAAGGTGAAGCAACACCACCGTAACTTGACCATCCTAAAAGCGCAAACTCTTTCTGTGAAATTCCCGCAAATCGCGGGAGGGTGGTGAAGAATATCTAAAGAAAAGCGGCATCGCGGATTTGGCCGCGATGCCGCTCCTAGTAAGGCATGGCGAGTGTAGCTTAGCAGGCAAAGCACCCGATTTGTAATCGGGGGTTCGGAGTTCGAGACTCCGCACTCGCCTATTTCTGCCCTTCGGCACCGTAGCACTGATAGCAAAAAACGAAAACTAGAAATTAAAAATAAAGCCCGCTACCTCTAGCTAGGACATTCCGATAATTATTTGTTTTTGCGCCAACGAGTCTTGGCGGCTTTGGGTGAGCTGGCCGGCGAACGGTCCTGTCCGTCCTCCTGTCCACCACGGTGCGTGGAGTGGCTGTTCTGTGCTGTTTGCCGCTGTACCTGGAATCCCGCCTGAGCCCGCTTCTGGCGCGGCATAGCGCAGCAATTCGCAGCGGACGGCGACAACCCTGAACGGATTTGATACACGAGAGCAGAATAACCCAACCGGCCACGGCCGATCCAGCCGCGAATCTCTTTTCCTTCGAGCCCCCATGCGTCCGCGAACCCGAGGCTTCCTCCGCTCCGCCAGAGCCGTTTGCGCCCCGCGCGCGGCGAGGCTGGCGGCCATTCTCGCCACCCTGCCGGCCTTGACCTTGAGCGCGGTGCTGTTGACGGGCTGCATCAACGTCGCGCTCTCTTCCAAGAAGCCGTTCAAGTATTACGAGCTGGGGGGCACCGGGGAGGCGGTGGTCTACCTGATGCGCATCGACGGGATCATCACCACGGAGAGCTCGATCCAGGGGGTGATCACCGGCAACACCGTTCCCGGCACGGTCGAGCAGGTGCGGTTTCAGCTGGACCGGCTGGTGGCGGACAACGTGCGGCCCGCGGGTCTGATCGTTCGAGTGAACAGCCCCGGCGGAACGGTGACGGCGAGCGACATCGTCTACCACGAGCTGACCGAGTTCAAGCGGCGGCACCGCATTCCGGTGGTGGCGCTGATGATGGATATGGCCACCTCGGGCGGTTATTACGTCTCCATGGCGGCCGATTCCATCGTGGCCCATCCCACCACCACCACCGGCTCCCTGGGCGTGATCATGCCCGCCTATAACATCGCCCGGTTCATGGAGCGCTACGGCGTGGAGGACCGGTCGGTCACCTCCGGTCCGCTGAAGGATCTCCACTCGCCGACCCGTCCCGTGCGCAGCGAGCACACCGCCGTGGTGCAGTCGGTGGTGGACGACCTGTACGAGCGGTTCCTCCAGGTGGTGCAGGAGGGGCGCGGAGACCGGCTCAAGTCGCCCCTGCGCACACTGGCCGACGGGCGCATCTACACCGCCAACCAAGCCCTGGCGGCGGGGCTGGTGGACCGGGTGGGTTACTACGAGGACGCCCTGGAGGAGATGCAGCGCCTTACCGGGCTGGCCGACTTCCGGGTGATCACCCTGGCCATCGAGCCGGATGTGGGCGAGGTGAACGTCTACATGGCGGAGGCCGGCCGCACCCGGGCGCGGCCGTCGGTTGCGGCCTCGCTGCTGGGGCTGGAAAATCCCCCGATGGCGCCCTTCTACTACCTCTGGCTGCCCCAGTAGCGGCGCAGGGGGCCCTTCAGCGCGCCGCGTCGGCCTCGATCTCGCACAGGCAGCGGAAGCCGAAGAGGATGTGGCGGCTGGCGGTCTTGCGGTCGTGTCGGGCGGCGGCGCGGCAGATTCCGCCGAAGTCGTCCCAGGAGCAGCTCTTCACCACCGTCCGCCCGGGCCGCCCCGGGGTGGCGGTCCACTCGAACACATTGCCCGCCATGTCATAGAGCCCGTAGGGCGAGCGGCCCTCCGGGTAGCGCCCCACCGGCGTGGTGCCGAAGGGTCCCTGGGCCACCGTGTTCACCCGCTCCGGCGCCCACTCATCGCCCCAGGGAAAGTAGCGCCCCCCGGGGCCCCGGGCGGCCTTCTCCCACTCGTCCTCGCTGGGCAGGCGGCACATGGCGCGGGTGCGCTCCCCGCGCCAGCGGCAATAGGTCTCGGCGTCCCGCTGGCTGACCAGCACCACCGGATGCTCCGCCAACTCCGCGGGCGGGCGGTCGACGTACCACAGGTAGCGCAGCACCTGGTCATAGGGGTGCACCAGGTAGCCCTGCTCCCGGTAGACTTCCTCGGTGATGAAGGGCACCCGCCACCCCACCGCGCGGACGAACTCGCCGTAGGCCCGCTGGGTCACCGGGGTGCGGTCCATGCGGTAGGCGGGGAGATTCACGGTGCGCTGCCGCTCGTTGTCGAACCACTTGAAGCGCCGCGCCGCCCGCCCCCCGATCCGGTAGCCGAAGTCCCTCTCCTCGGCGCTGCTCCCCAGCTCCGCCTCCCCTTCA
>JAPUJL010000348.1 GCA_027296185.1 SAR324 cluster bacterium
GCAAGCGATTCAGAAGCGGCGGCAGCGGAAGGTGAGGATTTGGCCACGGAATCCGCGGACGAGCCCTCCGCGACGGCGGCCGCCGCCGCGTCACCCGCGGCAGCGGCAGCGGAGGGCAGCGCGCCCGAAACCGAGCCACCGCCCGCTCCCCGGCCCATTGACGACCTTCCGCCGTTCGGCCCGCCGGCCACGGGCGAGATGCACCAGGCGGATTTTCTCGCTCCGGAGGCGCCGAAATCCCAGCGGCGCTATGCCGATCCGGCATTGAGCCTTGCCGGGGTGCCCGGCGGCCAGATCTCCGAAGCCGACTTGAGCGGATCTTCCTTCGCCGGCGTGGTGTTCCAGGGTGTCCACAAGTACGCCCGTTGCAACATGGCCAACGCCGATTTTCGGCGGATCGCCCTGCCTCGAGCGGAACAACCCCACCAGTTCGTCGAGTGCGACTTCACCGGCGCCAGCTTCGCCGAATGCGCGATCGATTACGCCTTGTTCGCGCGCTGCATCCTCTCCCACAGCCTTTGGCAGGGGGCGGTGCTCAACGGCGTGAAATTCGCCGATTGCACCGTCGAGGGGACGGCGTGGGATGGCGTCGATCTGAGCCGTACGGTGATCTCGGGGGCCACGCTTTCCCAGGGGGATTTTTCGCGGGCACAACTTCCGCCGAGAGTCTCCGCACCCTCCCGGGAAGGTGCGGCCGATTCGGGGGCCCCGCCGGAAATCGAGCCGCCGAAGGAAAGCGATCCCGCCGCTGCAGCTCCCTCGACCAAGTTCCCCGGCGACGAGTAGCCCCCACGGAGAGGCGGGGCCGGCGACTCCCCGTGGCACCTCCCGGGCCACTATTTCCGACCCCATGGCCCCAGTTTCCTGGCACAGCCAGCGCCGGGCGTCCGTAAGTGGCGGGATTGTCGATTCCTCCGAACTCCGCTAGGGTGCGGCCAACGTGATGAGCTGCAGCGCCGGGCGGGGATACGGCGCGCCCAATGACCGGCACGTGGCTCCCTGTCCGACGGAATTTAACCTTCACCCGCCACCCTCCGTTCGAGCATGACGAGTAGTCGACCGCAGTTCCGCTGGGCAATTTGGGCCTTACTCGGAGTCGTGGCCACGATACCGGGCGTGTCGGCGGCTCAGGAAGCCCCGATCTTCGACCGCTTCGCAGGGGTTCAGGCGGCGCCCAAGGCCTGGCAGATCCTGCCGGAATTTCCCGTGTATCTCCGGCCGCAACTGGAACCGGACGCGAAGGTAGTGCAGAACATCGGCGTGAACTTCGGGGTCTCCTTCCGCCCGCGCAACCGGGTGTACTTCACCCGCAGCTACAACTTCGCTCAAATGACCTGGGAGCCGAAGGAAGGCACGGTGGAGCGGGTCCAGTTGACGACCTTCGACATCAGCCAACTGCTCAATATCTCGGTGAAACGCGTGGCGATCGTCAGCTTCGGTCTGGGGCTGGGCGTGATGGACGGGATCATCCGGTTCAGGAACGGAGACTTCAAGACCCGCCTGGAGCCCTACGTTCCGATTCAATTTGGGGTGGGGTTCTATCCCTTTTCGCAGTGGATAATCATGACTCGCCTCTCCCACGCTTTTTTTCTCGGACCCGGGCCGGTAGTATCGGTCACACGGGGCTTGCTGGGCGTCGGCTATAACTTCTGACGCCGCCGATCCGCCAGAGAGCGGGCTCCGGTACGGAAACGGGCGGGGGCCACGGTTTCCGGCACTGCGTTTTCGCCGAGCTCCTTTGACATGTTTTTGCCCTTTCTACCCTTCATTCTCGCGATGGCCGGCCTCACCGCGCTGGTGACGGTGCCCGATGCGGCCCCGGCTCACATGACCGGGTGGCAAACCCTGCTGGGATTTGCGGCGCTGCCGCTGATCGGTTTCCTGCTGGGCAATCTCCCCGAATCGGCGCTGGGGTCGCGTTCCCCCATGCGGTTTTCGGCGCGGCGAATCGCGTTGCTGGCGCTGTGGCTGACGGTCGTCTCGGGTCTGAATCTGCACCCGGAACTCAAGGCGGCGCTGGGGGGCCAGGCCCTCCACGGCGAGGCGGCGCTGGCCCTGCTCCTGATCAACTACTGGTTCAGCGACGGCCTGGCTCTGCGGGGAGCGGGGCTCGTGGGGCGCGGCGGCGCTCCGCGCCAATGGCCGCTGTTGGTGGAAACGCTGGGCATTCCGCTTCCGGTGCTGCTGTTGTTCCTGCTGAGCATGGGCGGCACGCTGCTCTTCGACCGCCTGTTCGCCGCGGAGACGGGCGGCGCGGGGCTCCCCCCCGTGTGGCAGGCGATGGTCACCCTCGCCACCTTCGTCGCCGTGATGTCCCTCGCCGTTCCGCTGACGATCCGGGTGTGCTGGCGCTTCCGCCCGCTGGATTCGCCCGAGGCCGAGCGGGTGATCCGGGAAGAACTCGCCGCCAACGGTATCCGCAGCACCCGGGTCTTCCAGTGGCCGGAAGGGGTAATGGGCGCGACCACCGCCGCGATGATCGGGCTGGTTTCTCCCTTCCGCTACATGCTGATCGGTCCCTCCATCGCAAATGCCCTGACGCCGGACGAGTTGCGCTCGGTCACCGCCCACGAGGCGGCGCACGTGAAGCACCGGCATCTGTGGTACTACCTTGCCGCTATTTTCGCGTTCATCCTGTTCATGCAGTTGGCGCTGGAAATGCTGTTGGTGGGCACGTTTCTGCTGGATGCGCCGATCCCCCTGTGGATGGGCGGGATCATCGAGGTGGCCGCGCTGCTGATTTTCCTACGCTATGGGATCGGCCTGCTGAGCCGTTACTTCGAGCGGCAGGCGGACGGGAACGCCTACCGGCGGCATGGGCTGGCCGCGTTTCAGTCGGCCTTGGCCAAGGTGGGAGTGCTGAACCGAATTCCGGCCGGTCAGGACAACTGGCATCACTACGGCATCTCCCGCCGCATCGATTACCTGCTCACCGTGGAAACCGAGGCCGGGCGGCTGGAGGAGCACGACCGGCGGGTGCGGCGGATCAAGATGGCCGTGCTGAGCCTGCTGGCCGTCTGTGTGGTGGCTCAGCCCCTGCTGGGCGGGGCGCGCTGGCTGCCCCTTTTCGCCGACAGTTATCTCGCCGACCGGCTGGATTCGATCCAGGAGCCCACGGCCGCGGAA
>JAPUJL010000349.1 GCA_027296185.1 SAR324 cluster bacterium
CCGAGACGGGCGAGGTGCTGCTGGAATTGCTCGACGAGACGCCGCGGCTCCTGCTCCGCGGCGCTGCGGGCGGGCGGGGCAATGCCCGCTTCAAGACCTCCACCAATCGCGTTCCCATGGAATGCGAGCCGGGCGCGCCCGGGGAGGAACACTGGGTGGAGCTGGAGCTGAAGCTGATCGCCGACGTGGGCTTGGTCGGATTTCCCAACGCGGGCAAGTCCACCCTCATCAGCCGGGTCTCCCGGGCCCGGCCCAAGATCGCAGATTACCCCTTCACGACCCTCGTGCCCAATCTGGGCGTGGTGCAGACGGAGGGGTTCGAGAGCTTCGTCGTGGCGGACATTCCGGGGATCATCCGCGGCGCCCACGAAGGCGCGGGGCTGGGCCACCGCTTCCTCCGCCACATCGAGCGCACGGCGCTGCTGCTGCTCCTGCTGGACCTTTCCGAACTCGCCGAGCAAGACCCGGAGGCGCAGTACGAGGCGCTGCTGGAGGAGATGCGCCTCTACTCCGCCGCGCTGCCGGAAAAGCCGCGGGCGGTGGCGCTGACCAAGGCGGATCTGGTGACGGGAGAGGAGGCCGTGGCGGGTCTGCGCCAGCGGCTGGAGGCGGCTGGCGAGCGGGTGTTCCTCATCTCCGCGGTGACGGGGGCGGGCCTGCCCGGGCTGCTCAACTATCTGGCTCGGGAGGTAGTGGCCGCACACGGGCAGCGGAATTCGGCCGGACGTGTTTCCGGCTCCAGTCCCGATAGGAAATCCCCTCGCCCTGGGCCAGCTTCATCCGGTACAGGCACAGGCTCACCGTGGTGACCGGGTAGGCCAGCAAGGAGAGCGGAATCGCCCAGCAGAAGCTGCCGAAGAGGATGGGCCAGCCGAATTCCAGCAACACCATCGCCGCGCCCCGCCAAATTCGTTGACCCCAACTCAACTCGGGCCGATCCAGAAGCGCGTCGAAGGCCAGATTGAATTCGGCGAAGCTCACGGGCTGAAGGGCGAAATCGAAGAACTGCAACGTCCAGTTTCCCGTGACCAGATACCCGTAGTACATGGGCCCCATCGTCACCGGGTTGGAGATCCACACCATCGCCAGGGCAATCGGCAGACTGAAGCGCGCGCGCAACACGTAGCGCACAAAAACCCACAGGGTGGCGACGACGTACATCTGCACTCCGACGATCGGCAGGATCCCGACGAACATGCCCACCGCGGCTCCCCAACCGACCTGGTGGATGGGAGCGACGGACTCCTTGAACGGGCGGACCAGATGGTCGTGCAGGAGCTTGCGGAGCTTTCGGAACACTGACTTCGGAATGGGGGATAGGCGCTTTTAGGAGAGGACGCGCTCTAAATACGAGTCGATGACCTCGGGGGCTCGTTCGATGGCGTGGGGAAACTTCTCCAGATCCTTCGCGCCGCCCGTGGCCATGTGCGGCGGTCCCCCGCCGCGCCCATCGGCCAGGCCGGCCACCAGCTTCACGATCTCCCCCGCCTTCACGTCTCTCCGCACCAGGTCCTCGGAAACCGTGGTGAGCAGGGTCGCCTTGCCTTGCACCAGGGCACCCAGTACCGCGACGCCGTTTTTCAATTGCTTGCGGATGGAATCGGCCATGGCCCGCAACTCGTCGAGGGAGGCGGCCTCCACCTGAGCCGCCACGACGTTGACGCCGCGCACGGAACGGGCGCCTTGGAGGATCTCCTCCGTGCCGTCAGAACGGCTGGCCCTCTTCAGCGCCTGGACTTCCTTTTCCAGTTGCCGCTTTTCCTCCAGCAGCCGCTCGAGCTTCGTGCCCAGTTCCTCGGCGGGTGCGTTGAGCCGGCTTTTCAACTGCTCCAGCACGGCCAGCGATTCCCGGATGTGGGTTTCCGCGGTCTCCCCGCTGAGTGCCACGATGCGGCGCACGCCCGCGGCGATGCCGGTCTCCGAGACGATCTTGAAGGTGCCGATGTCTCCGGTGGCCCGGACGTGGCAGCCCCCGCACAACTCCTGGGAGAAACCGTCCACCCTCACGACCCGCACCCGGTCGCCGTACTTCTCGCCGAACAGCGCCACCACGCCCGCGCCGACAGCGTCGTCGTAGCCGGTCTCGAAGATCTCCAGGGCCCGGTTGCGGCGGATCTGGGCGTTCACCCGCCGCTCCACCGCATCCAGTTGTGCGGCATCCGGCCGTTCGAAGTGGGTGAAGTCGAAGCGCAGGTGCTCCGGGTGCACCACGGAGCCCGCCTGATTGACTTGGCTGCCCAGCTCTTCCCGCAGGGCCGCGTGCAGCAGGTGGGTGGCGGTGTGGTTGAGCGTGATGCGCGCCCGGCGCGGCCCGTCCACTTCGGCGGTGACCGGCCGGCCGTCGGGCACGGCCCCGCCCTCGCAGACATGGAGGATCCGGTCGCCCTCGCGGATCGTATCGGTAACCCGCCATTCGCCGGCCTCGCCGAAGATGCGCCCCTGGTCCCCCACCTGGCCGCCGCCCTCCGGATAGAAGGGCGTGCGGTCGAGGACGACCTGCCATCCGCCATCGCCCGTGGGGCGGTAGCGCCGCACCGCTGCCTGTTCCTGCAGGCTGGAATAGCCGGTGAACTCCGAGTCGCCGCCCTCGCTCACCCGCACCCAGGCTTCCGCTTCGCCGGCGGTTTGGGTGGCGGCCTTGGCCTTGGCCCGCTGCTCGGCCATCAGCGCCTCGAAGGTTTCCATCTCCACGGTGAGCCCCCGCTCCTCGGCCATCAGGTTGGTCAGGTCGACGGGAAAGCCGTAAGTGTCGTACAGCTTGAACGCCTCGGCCCCGGGAAACACCCCCGCCTTGCGGACTCGGGCCTGACCGGCGGTCTGCTCGAAGCGCTCGATGCCCCGGTCCAGGGTGTTCCCGAAGCTCTCCTCCTCCGCCCGGATGACGCTGGCCACGTGCCGTTCCTGGGCCGGCAACTCGGGAAAGGCCCGCCCCATCTCCCGTGACAGGGCCGGCACCAGGCGGTAGACGAACGGCTCCCGCATCCCCAGCACGCGCCCGAAGCGCGCGGCCCGGCGGAGCATGCGCCGCAGCACGTAACCCCGCCCCTCGTTGGATGGGATCGCCCCGTCGGCGATGGCGAAGGACAGGGCGCGGAGGTGATCGGCGATGACCCGCATGGCCACGCCCACCTCGCCCGCGCCGTCCCGGTGGCCGGTCACCTCCTCGATCGCGGCGATGAGGGGGGTGAACAGGTCCGTGGCGTAGTTGGAATCCTTCCCTTGCAGCACCCGGGCGATCCGCTCCAGCCCCATGCCCGTGTCCACGTGTTGGGCCGGCAGCGGATCCAGCTTCCCGGACGCATCCCGGTTGAACTGGATGAACACCAGGTTCCACAGCTCGACGAAGCGCCAGCAACCCGCGACGTTCACGCCGCAGCGGTGACCGTTGCGGCCCGCGTTGGGGCAGGTGCCCTCGCCCAGGTCGTAGTGCACTTCCGAGCAGGGTCCGCAGGGGCCCGTATCGCCCATCTCCCAGAAGTTGTATTCCTTGCCGTAGCGCAGTACCCGCGCCTCGGGCAGGGGCGTGACCTCGCTCCACAGCCGCTCAGACTCCAGGTCCGCCTCGATGCCCTCCGCCTCGTTGCCGCCGAAGACGGTGGCGTACACGCGCTCCCGGTCCAGCCCCCAGCGCTCGACCAGCAGTTCCCAGCCCCACTGGATGGCCTCGCGCTTGAAGTAGTCGCCGAAGGACCAGTTGCCCAGCATCTCGAAGAAGGTGTGATGGTAGTTGTCGCGGCCCACGTCCTCCAGATCGTTGTGCTTGCCGCTGGCGCGGATGCACTTCTGGGAGTTCACCGCGCGGTTGTAGTCCCGCGTGCCCGTGCCCAGGAACACGTCCTTGAACTGATTCATCCCCGCGTTGATGAACAGCAGCGTCGGGTCGCCCTGGGGCACCACGGGCGAGGAGCGGACAAACTTATGGCCTTTCTCCTGGAAGAAGGCGATAAACTCGTCGCGGATAGCGGCGGATGACTTCACAATGGCCGGCAGGAATGGGCTGAAGCCGCCCGACGCAGGGCGTTGAGCGGCGGGGGTTCTCGAGCGTCCCCGCATTATAACGATTCTCCGGGACAAGGGAAGGGCTCCCGGCGCAATCCGGGCCGGGAAGCGGCCCCAACACCGGCCGGGCACGGAGGGCGGCCCCGGCCGCCGGGGAGCGGGCGCGTTGGCGGATCGCGAATCCATTTCAGAAAATACCGCACCGGCCCAGAGCCCGGCGCGGCGCGGGTTGCTCTCCCTGCACGCCGCCGTGCTGCTGGTCGCTTTCGCCGCGCTCTTCGGCAAGTGGATCGGCGTGGGCGCGTTCCTGATCGTCTTCGGACGGCTCGTCTTCGCCATTCCGGCGCTGGGGGCGGCGATCGCCTGGAGCGGTGGCTCCTTCCGGCTGCCGGCAGGCCGCGAACGGCTGCTGCTGATCGGCAACGGGCTGGTGCTGGCCGTGCACTGGGTGAGCTTTTTCCACTCGGTACAGATTTCCACCGTCGCCATCGCCCTGCTGGGCTATTGCTCCGCTCCAGTCTTCGCGGTGCTGCTGTAGCCGCTGTGGTACCGGGAGTCCTTCTCCGTCCGGAGCCTCCTGGCCGCCGTCCTGATCGTGGGCGGCATGGTGCTGATCGTGCCCAGCTGGGACTGGGGCGATTCCACTCTGCAGGGCATGGTGTGGGGGCTGGTCTCGGGCTTCACCTTCGCGCTTCTGCAGTTGTTGAACCGGCGCCTCGTGCGGGTGATGGGGAGCCTCCCGCTGGCGTTCTATCTCGACCTCACGGCCATGGTGGCCATGCTGCCCTTCCTCCCACTCACGTGGAGCGACCCGAGCGCCGCGGATATCGGCCTGATGGCGGTGCAGGGGGTCGTGTTCACCGCTGTCTCGCACACCCTGTTCATTCACGCGCTGCACAGCGTTCAGGCACAGGTGGTGGCCATCGTCGGCACCCTGGAACCGATCTACGGAATCGCCCTGGCCGCCTGGCTGCTGGGTGAAATTCCCACGTCACGCACCGTGGCGGGCGGGGTGGTCATCCTTACGGCCGTGGCCGGGGTCACCCTGCTCCGCACCGGCTGGCGCCTCCCCTGGCGCAGCGGCGCCTCCCCGTAGCGCCGTCGCAGCGGCGCCTCCCCGTAGCGCCGGCGCCTCCTCGGGCACACCGTGCGGCAGCATGCCGGGGCCGAGGGAGCCCCGCCGCACCAGGAGCGGGCGGCGCGCCGCTTGCGCCGAGGTTTTGGGCCAAATCCGGCCGCTCTTTTCATTCGCGGTACTTTTTGTGCATTATATCGAGAACATTGGGAGAATGTGGGGTGCTCCGCGGAAGGCGGGGC
>JAPUJL010000035.1 GCA_027296185.1 SAR324 cluster bacterium
GCTCGGCGAGTTGCTGGTCTCACGGGCCCTGTTGCCTGAGGTGGAGGCCAATTCACTGCTGGAGGCATTGCCGGGCGAGGTGCCTCTGGTGTTCGACGCGGATGACGGGCTGGCCTCCCCCTGGGATTGAGCCACCGCATCCGATCGCCGGGGCGGCCCGCTCGGGCCACGCCGATCGATGGGCCGCGCCCCGTCGCAATCGCTCATGGATGGGCATTTCCCGAGGCCGATGTCATGCCTCCCTGGCTGCGCCTTCCGGTGGCTGTCCCCATTGCCCTGGGCCGAAATGCGCCCGGGCGCCGCCGGGCCCGGGCGGTGCCGATCCTGCTGCTCGTGGCGGCGGTGGTTCTGGCGGCCTGCGCCACGGGACCCCAGCGCCGGCCGACCTTCGTGGGCCGCGCCGCCGGGCTGCGGGTGCGCCTCGACGTGGCCGCCGGGCTCAATCCGCTGGCGTCCTTGGATACGTGCCAGGCTGAAGTGGCGGCCGGGCCGGCGCCACGGGTGCTGGTTTCGCCGCCCGAGTATTTCTCGAAGGACGCGACGGACATGATCCTGGCCCTGCGCGAGGCGCTGGCCCTCGAGCAGGAAGCCCAGCACGTGCAAATGTGGCTCGCCACCCAGCCCCTGTACGACGAGCCCGCGGCGGCATCGGAAGGACGCCGCTGCGGCGCGATGATCGTGTTGTGGGAGCGCTTCGGCACCAATACCCTGGAGCTCACCATGCCGGAGGAGGCGCTGGTTCCGCTGCGCAACCGGGTGCGCAACCGGCTGTGCGAATTCGGCAACCACCGGCAGCAGGCCAATATTTTGTTCCTGACTATCATCGGCCTCGCGGCCATGTTGGATAACCGCTACAACGACGCGGTCTACTACGTGGACGCGGCCAACCGCATCGACGTGGACTGCCTCCAGTTGCCCGGCATGCCGGCCCCTGACCTCGGAGACCAAGCGTTGCCCGTCGATGGGGGCATAACCGGGGATTCCCCATGAACCGGGGGCGCACCGCAAGCCGGCCGACGGCCGCGATGACCCTCGCGGCAGCCGCCGCAGCGAGCGTCGCAATGGCGCTCGGGGCGTGCGGTGCCCTGGAACCAACGCCCTACCAGCCCCTCCAGCCCGGAATGGGGGGTTACGAGGAGATCCGGCTGCAGGACGACGTGTACCGGGTTTCCTTCCGCGGCAACCGCTATACGCCGGAAACGGACATCATCGATCTGCTCTACCTCCGCTGTGCCGAGCTGACCCTGCAGGCGGACTACACCCACTTCGCCGTGGAGAAGAATTTCGGCAGGGAGCATTTCGGCGTCTATCCCCGCTTCCACGCCGCGGCCATCGCGCGGCCGATGGTCTATCCCGGCGTTCGCGCCCGGTACTGGAGCCGCTACCGGATGCCCTTGTATTACGAGCCCAGGGTCTACGTGGCCGAGTTGGATTATCGGCTGACCGTGTTCCTGATCCGCATGTACCGGAACGGCGAAAGCGGCCAGGGCGGCGCGGCCGAAGGGCTCATGGAAGCGCGGAGCCTGGTGGAGCGGCTCGCCGCCAAAAAGCGCGCCAGCCTCCCGCCGGCGGATTGATCGATGAACGCAAAGGAACTCTTCCAGGCGCTGGAGTTTTCCCATTACGCCGAGCGGTTTCGGGACAACGTGTTCGTGGTGGCCTTGCCGCTGGACGTTCCGTTTCAGGATCTGCTGCTCGATATCAAGGTTTTGCTCGGCTACCACATTCGGGTGGTGCTGGTCGTGCCCGATCCGGACTTCGCCATCGAGGAGGTAATTCGGGTCTCCAACAAGCGAGGCACGCGCTTCCAACTGGCGATGATGACCGACGCCCTTTACGACCCGGCGAAGGGAGCCCTGGGGCTGGACCTGGAGCGGATGCGCGGCGCCTTGGCCGCAGGGAAGTCGCCGGTGATCGCCTACCATGCCGAGTTCGGCGGCGATCATGAAATCGAGCCCACCTATGCTCTCGCCGCCACCGTGGCGGAGCGGCTCGGGGCCAACAAGCTCTTTTTGGTCGGGCGCTCCGCGGGTGCCATAGAGGCGGCGCTGCCGCGCACGCACGTCACCGCCGACGAGTTGGAGGGCCTCCTCGGGCGGCTGGAAGGTGCGGGGCTGGACGGGCATGGCCCGCTGCTGGACTTCGTCCGCGGCGGACTCGCGCGGGAAATCCCCGATATCGTCCTGCTGGAGGGAAAACCGACCCAGCTCTTCCGCGAGGTGTTCACCCACGACGGCGCGGGCATCCTCTTCAACACCGCCCGCCGCGCCCTCGTGCGCCAGGCACGGGTGCGCGACACCACCGATATCGCCCTGCTGTTGCGGCCGGAGATCGAAGCGGGGCGGATTCTCCCGGTCGACGAAAACACGATCGAGCGGAACATCGCCAACTTCTGGACCTACGAGGTGGAAGGGCTGCTGGTCGGGGTGGCGCGGCTGAAGCGCTACGGCGATTGGACCGAGCTCGCCCACTTCAGTACCCTGCCGCGCTATCGGGGCAAGGGGCGCGCCCGTGAACTGGCGCTGAACATGATCGAGCAGGCGGCGCGGATGAACTCCGAGGGGGTGTTCGCCCTGAGCGTCGATCCCCGGATGTGGGAGTTCTTTCTGTCGCTGGGGTTCCATGAAACCGGGCGCGAGCGGCTGCCCGCGGAATGGCAAGCGCAGTACGACTTCGAGCGGCCCTCCCACGGTTTCCTGAAAGAGCTGCCATGACGCCCGAGGTGGTGTCGTTCCGCGCGGGGCGGCTGACCGTACTCGACCAGACCCGCCTGCCCCACGAGGAGTGTCTGGTGGAACTGGCGGACCTGGAGCAGGTGGAGCGCGCCATCCGCACCCTGGTGGTGCGCGGCGCCCCGCTGATCGGCGTCACCGCCGCGTTCGGCGTGTGCGTCTCCCTGGGTGGACAGCCGGCCCGGCCCGCGGCGCTGGATTACGCGCCGGAGGTCTTCGCGCGGCTGCGCGCCTCCCGGCCCACGGCCATCAATTTATTCTGGGCCCTGGAGCGGATGGAGCGGGTCGTCGAGGCGCTGCCGGATTCCGGCTGGCGGGAGGCCCTGGAGCGGGAAGCCCAGGCGATCTTCCGCGAGACGGTCGAGCAGGACGAGGCCCTGGCCGCGCACGGCGCTCCCTTGCTCGAAAGCGGGGCGCGCGTCATCACCCATTGCAACACAGGTCCCCTCGCCACCGGCGGGCGCGGCACCGCGCTGGGGGTGCTGATCGGCGCCCACAACGCTCACGGGAATTTACACGTGTACGTGGACGAGACCCGCCCGCGCTGGCAGGGCGCCCACCTCACCACCTGGGAGCTGGCCAAGGCGGGGGTGCCCCACACTCTGATCGCCGACAGTGCCGCCGCCTTCCTCATGCAGCGGGGCGGCGTGCACTCGGTGTGGGTCGGGGCGGACCGCATCGCCGCCAACGGCGACACGGCCAACAAGATCGGCACTTACAGCCTGGCGCTGGCCGCCTCCCACCACGGCGTTCCGTTTTACGTGGTCGCCCCCACATCGACGGTCGACCTGGCCCTCTCGGAAGGCTCGGCCATACCCATCGAGGAGCGGGCGCCGGAGGAGGTCACGGCACCGGAGGGGCGGCCATTGGCTCCCGAGGGCACGACCGTCTGGAATCCGGCCTTCGACGTCACCCCGGCGGCGCTCGTTTCCGCGATCGTCACCGAGCAGGGGGTGATCCGCGGCCCCCGCTACGACCTGCGCAAATCCTTCGGGGCCGCGCGGGTCCTAGCGGGAACCGCCACCAAATAGGCGCGTGTCCCCGCTCTGGATACACCATCCCAATCCGCAGGCCCGCGTTCGGTGCCGGAGCGGCTACCCGAACCGCTCCTCCTTCCAAGGGTCGGCGCGGTTGTGGTAGCCCCGAGTTTCCCAATAGCCCGGCTGGTCCTCGGCCTGAAACCGTAGGGTGGTGAGAAACTTCGCCGATTTCCACGCGTACAGGTGCGGCACGAGCATGCGCAGCGGCCCGCCATGCTCCAGGGGCAGCGGCGCGCCCTCCAGCTCGTAGGCGAGCAGCACGTCCTCGCCCCCGAGCTCCGCAAGGGGGAGGTTCGTGGTATAGCCGTCGGCGCACTCCTGGATCAGGTGCCGTGCCCCCGGCCG
>JAPUJL010000350.1 GCA_027296185.1 SAR324 cluster bacterium
TCTCCCGTGCGAGCCGGCGCAAATAGGATTCCCGGGATTCCAGATCGCTCCAGATACCCTTGCCTTCCGAGAAGGCAAGGCCCTCCGCCTCGGCATAGCGGTCGTAGTCCGCCGGGAACACGAACCGGGTGTCGAAATAGCTCAGGCCCTCTCGGATCAGCCGCAGGTTGACCTCGCTACGCCCGGTGCGCAGCAGGCCCAGGGTGCGCCCGAACTTCCCGCGGTTGTCCAGCACGGGCACGGCGAGCACGACCGGGGTTCTGCGGAGGGCCGATTCCAGCAGCGCCTTGGCCATCAGGCCCCGCACCCGGTCGGTGCCCTTGTAGGATTCGCCCAACTCCGGGGTGTCCACGTACAGCAAGCGGATGCGCTCCCGGGGAAGCTGAATCTCGCCGTCGCCGTTCAGATCGGTTTCGAAAGTATCGCCGTCCAGGATGCGAAACGGCCCCTCCAACCGGCTTTCCACGAACTCCTCGGCCTGGCTAGGGGTGGCCACTCCCAGCCACGCCACCGCAACGCAAATGGCTCCGGCCGCCAGTGGCCGGATGCTGAGCTCGAACCGCCTGATTCCAGAACCCGAACCGGCGTCCGCACCGGCGGTCTTCCGAGGCGGCCCTCCGGCGGATGCCGGGCTGTTCTCTGTCATGGCTGCTCTGTCATGGCGCTCTGTCATGGCGGGATCTCCCTTCCCGAAGCGGCCGCGGCCCGGAGCAACGGAAACGCGGCCGGTGGCCCCGGCCCTCCGATGTTTGCGCGGCCTCGATACAGGTGCCTTCCTTGCCGAGCGGAGCCGGAGTCTTCTCCGTAATTTGCCAGAATCCGGCGGGGAGTGAAATGGCCGAACCGTATTATCCTTCGCGTTCGAACGAATCCTTTTAATTTCCGATTGCGGCGTACCTCCCCTCGCCTGAGTCCACCTGCCCGACCGAATCGGCCACCACAAGGTAAACATATGACCACCTATTTTGTCAAGTTTCGGGGCGGCGGATGCAGTTGGCGCGGATGGGCCTTGAGATTTCCGCCGAGGCGATATAGTTATGAATCAGCTATCTATTTTCCCGCTGGGACCCATCTGGAGCATGTCCTCCCCGAGACAGCAGCCCGTCACGCCTGACGGCCAGGTCACGCTGGAGCAGGTGTACGACCGGATCGCCGCCCGCATGGATGCCGATCCGGAACACTCCTACGTCGCCGCGCTCAACCGGAAGGGCGAGGACGCCATACTGAAAAAGATCGGTGAGGAAAGCTCCGAGCTGCTGATCGCGGCGAAAAACGGCCGGAAGCCCGAGGCCATTCACGAGTTGGCCGATCTACTGTTTCACCTGCTGGTGTGGATGGTACGCGCCGGATACACGCTGGACGACGTTCGCGCGGAGCTCGGCGCGCGGTTCGGCCGTTCGGGCCTTTCCAGCGCGGCCGGATCCGCCGAGAACCCCTAGACCCTTTTCCCGGAACCTCGTTTCCCATGTTCGATTCCGTCACAATCGCCGGACTGACCCTCCGCAACCGGGTGGTGCTTTCCCCCTTCATCGAAAACCAGGCCAACCGCGACGGCACGGTCTCCCCCCAACTGTTCAACTACTACGTCGGCGTCGCCCGCGAGGGCGCCGGGCTGGTGATCATCGAGTCGGCGTATGTGGCCCAGCAGGGCCGCTCCTCGAACAATCAGCTGGGGATTTCCAACGAGCGGCACATCGAAGGGCTCTACCGCCTGGTGCAGGCGATTCAGGCGGAAGGCGCCGCCGTAGGGTTGCGCCTGTCCCATGCCGGTGCGCGTACGTCGGAGTTTCTGGCGGGCGAGCAGCCGGTCGGCCCCTCCATCATCAATTTCGGCAAGGACTTCGGAGTGAGCCGCGAATTCGACGACGGGGACGTGGAGGAGATCGCGATGTTCTTCATTCATGCCGCCGAACGGGCGGAGGAAGTGGATGCGGACCTCATCGAGATCAACGGCGCCCAGCAGTTTCTGTTCGATCAATGCCTCTCCACCCGCTACAACAACCGCTTCGATGCCTACGGCGGTAGCACGGAGGCGCGCATGCGGCTGGCGGTAGTAATCCTGAAGGCGATCCGCGCCCGTATTTCGCCGACCCTGCCTGTCTCTTATTACTTCTCGATCCACGACAAGCTGGAGGACGGCTTCACCGACCAGGACCTGAAGACCGTCACCCAATCGCTCACGGCGGGAAAGGTGAACGTCCTGCACCCGGTGACGATCCACGTAATGAACAAGTTCTTCGAGACGGACGAGACCCTGGTCGAGTGGGTCAACCGCTTCAGCAAGAAACCCATCATCGCCGACGGCAATATTAAGTCCCCGCAAATCCTCAAGGAAGTGATCGCGCTCGGCAAATCCCAGCTCTATGCCGTGGACCGGGCCATCTTCACCCGCCCCAACTGGCACAGCTTCCTGCTAAAGAAGATCGCCCCCTGAACGATCCGGCGGCCCGCACGCCGGCGGCGAACCGCCGCTTGACCGGCTGGGCGGGCGGCGTCCGCCGCCTGACCGGAGCACCCGCAAGCCATCTTTACAATCTCCCGGCTGTTCGATAGTCTCGCTCGCGCACGAGGGATCGCGCCCTTTAGGTGGCCGGGCATCCGCCCGCTGCTATCCGCACTGGGCCACTGCCGCGGCGACATGGCCCCGCCCGCCTTTCGGTGGAGGGCGATCCCACCCGAGTCGAACCAACGAACCCCGCACCCAATCGAGGAGGTGGTGCCATGGGAGTCTATGCGATCGGGCTGATCGCGCACGTGGGCGCAGGCAAGACTTCCCTCGCCGAAGCGATGCTGTATACCACGGGCAAGGTGCCCAAGATGGGCTCGGTCGAGCAAGGCACGAGCACCCTCGACTATGAGCCCGAAGCCAAGGAGCGACAGTCCAGCACCCAGTCCACCCTGGCCTTCTGCCAGTGGCAGGATCAAGACGTGGAGATCATCGACACTCCCGGGTCCGCCAACTTCATCGGCGGGGTGGTGGGCGCCGCGCGGGTCATCGACGGGGCGGTGATGCTGGCAGGCGCCGAGCCCGGAATTCAGAGCGGCGCGGACCTGCTGATGGAGACCCTAGACCGCCACGACGTACCGCGGCTGTTGGTGATCAACCGGATGGACCGGGAGCAGGCGAATTTCGCCAACCGCCTCGCTGCCCTGAACGAGGAACTGGGAAATCAGTTCGTCCCGATTCAACTGCCCTGGGGCCAGGGCGAGAATTTCAAGGGACTGGTGGACCTGGTCGAAATGAAGGCCTACGATTACAGCAATCCCGACAAACCCAAGGCGGAGGAAATTCCAGACGATCTGGCGGCTGAGGTGGAAGCGGCCCGCGCTACCCTGATCGAGCGCGCAGCCGAGGGGGACGACGAATTGCTCGAAAAGTTCCTCGAGACCGAATCGCTGGACCAGGAGGAACTCCAGCGCGGGCTGGTCGAATGCGTCCGCGCCGGGACGATCATTCCGGTGCTTTGCGCGGCGGCCACCAGGAATATCGGGACGGACCGCATTCTCGATGCCGTTGTGGCCCTATTTCCCGATGCCGAGCAACGTGCTGCGCTGCGCCGGGAGTCGGATTCCGCCGACGAGGGCTACGTGGCGGACAGCTTCGACAACCCCGAATTTTCCGCAATGGTTTTCAAGACCAAGCTGGATCATTACGCCGGCAAGTTGAGTATCGTCCGGGTGCGCACGGGGACGCTCACGGCGGGGAACGATGTGTTCAATCCCGCGGCCAATACCGGGGAGCGCCCGGCCCATATATTCAAACTGGTCGGCAAAGAGCAGATCGAGGTGAAGGAACTCAGAACCGGCGAGATCGGCGCCCTGCCCAAGCTCGCGAGCGTGGCCACGGGACATACCCTGTGCTCGCCGAAGAAGAAGGTCGAGTTCCAGCCGATCGCCTTTCCCGAGCCGGTGCTGACCTACGCACTCAAGCTAACGGGCAAGGGCGAGGCGGAGAAGCTCTCCCAGGCTCTGCACCGCATGATGGAGGAGGACAGCACCCTGTCGTTCCATCACGCCGGGGAAACCGGGGACTTCCTGGTGAGCGGCATGGGCCAACTTCATTTGGATCTCGTACTGGAGCGGCTCAACAAGGAATACGATCTGGGCGCGGAGTTCGACCTGCCGCGGGTGCCCTACCGGGAGACGATCCGCACCGGCAGCAAGGCTCAAGGCAAGTACAAGAAGCAGACGGGGGGCCGCGGCCAGTACGGCGACTGCTGGCTAGAGATCAAGCCCGCCGGCCAGTCCGACGAGTTGTCCTTCCACAGCGCCATCGTTGGGGGAGCGATCCCCCGAAATTTCATTCCGGCGATCGAGAAAGGCATCGCCGAGGCCATGGCCAAGGGAATCGTCGCCGGCTACAAGGTGATCGGCATCGACGCCACCGTCTACGATGGGAGCTTCCACGATGTGGACTCCTCCGAGATGGCCTTCAAGATCGCCGGCTCGATGGCCTTCAAGAAAGCCATGGTGGATGCGAAGCCGATTCTGCTGGAGCCGATCATGGAAATCGAGGTCATCGTGGGTCCGGATCACATGGGCGACGTGATGGGCGACATCAACGGACGGCGGGGCAAGGTGCTCGGCATGGACAACCGCGGCACCAAGCAGGTCGTGCGCGCCGAGGTACCCATGTCCGAGGCTCTCCGCTACGCGGTCGAACTGCGCGCCATGACCTCGGGCGCCGGGCGCTTCACGCAGAAGTTCGCGCGCTATCAGGAAGTTCCTGGACAGATCGCGGAAAAGGTCGTCCAGGCCGCGCAGGCGAAAGCGGCGGAATAGCTCCCCCTCGGCTTTCGCCCGTGAGGGAGATGGAGAGGGATCGGGCGGCGGGCTACCTCCGGGCCGCCTTGCGCACCGGTTTGGATGTGGCGGGGAGACGGGGAGCGGATGCCGCGCCGGCGAGCAGGAAGTCGTCCACCCACTCGTAGATATTCTGATCCTGGATGGAGCGGCGGAGGCGATGCATCCGCTGACGCCGCTCCTCCTGGGGCATGTGGTAGGCGCGATGAATTGCGTCCGCCACGCCGTCCCGGTCGTAGGGATTGACGATGAGCGCGTGGCGCTGCAGTTGCACGGCGGCGCCGGCGAACTCGCTCAGGATCAACACGCTGTCCTCCTCCACGCTCGAGACGCAGTACTCCTTGGCCACCAGGTTCATGCCGTCCTCGAGGGGCGTGACCAGGGCGATTCCCGCGGCGCGGTACAGGGCCAGTAGCTCGACGCGGTCCAGGTGGCGGAAAATATAGTGAATCGGGATCCAACCCGATTTGGTGAACTCCCCGTTGATCGCACCCACGAGCCGGTCGATTTCGATTTTCAGATCGTGATAGGGCGCAATATCCGCACGGCTCGGCACCAACACCTGCACCAGGCTGATCCGCTCCCGCAATTCCGGATAGCGCAGCAGCGCGTTGCGGAAGGCGTCCAATTTGTAGGGGATGCCCTTCGTGTAATCCAGCCGGTCGATGCCCAGCACCAACTGCCGGTCGGGGAGTTGCTGCCGCACGTTGCGGGCCATCTCCGACACCGCTTCGGCGCCCGCCTCGCTGGCGAACTGATCGTAATCGATGCTGATGGGGAAGTATCCGACGCTGATCCGGCGCCCGGCCACCTTCAACCTCAGCACGTGGCCCTTGCCCTCCAGCCCCACGTCGCCGATGACGTTCCGCAGACACTGGATGAAGTTGCGCCGGTGCTGCACGGTCTGAAATCCGAGAATGTCGTACTCCAGCAAGGCCTCCAGGATTTCGCGGCGCCAGGGCATCTTGACGAAGATATCGGGGGCGGGGAAGGGAATGTGCAGGAAGAACCCGATCGGCCCGGTGACGCCCGTCCGGCGCAGTTCCTGGGCGACGAGGATCAGGTGGTAGTCGTGCACCCAAATATAATCGTCCTTGCCGGCGTGCCGCTTGGCCACCTGGGCATATTTCCGGTTGACCCTGCGGTACATGGTCCAGAACTCCGGGTCGAAATTGCACACCGTCTGCAGGGCATGGAACAGGGGCCAGATGACCTCGTTGGAGAAGCCGAGATAGAACTTGTCCCGCTCGTCCGAGGTGAGCCAGACGGGGCGCAAACCGTAGTTGGGCTTCTCGCTGGCGGGGATCAACCGGCCCAGATCGACCTTGTCCACCGAGCCGGGCCAGCCGATCCAGAGCCCGCCCCGCTGCCGCATGATCGGCCCCAGTGCCGTGACGAGCCCGCCGGAGCTGTGGCGCGCGCGCGGCTTGCCATTGTCCCATTCGATGGAAATCGGCAGGCGGTTCGAGACGATGACCAAGCGCTTGGGCGAACGCTTCCTCATGGGGCCTCCCCGCAGGCGGCGTTCCACCGCTCCAGGAAATTCAGCAACTCGCCGGGGGGCTCCAGCCACCAGTCCGCTGCGGTTTCCCGCAGCTCCCCGCGAACCAGCACCGAAAGCCCGGACTCTCCGAGGGCGGCGAATGCGTCCTCGTCCGTCAGGTCGTCGCCCAGGTACGCCACCACCGCGTCACTGCCCAATTCTTCGAGAATGGTCCGCACGGCGAATCCCTTGTCCCGCCCCACCACCGACAGTTCGATACCCCCATCGAACGGCTTGAGCGCCAACCGCGAGCGGTCGGCCAGCCCTTCCCAGAAGCCTACCATTTCCTCACGCATCTCCCCAGCGGCGGCTTCCGGCAGCCCCCGCCAATGGAGGGCGACGCTGGCCGGCTTGCGCTCCCAGCGCCCCTCCAGCCCGGCCTTGCCCAGCCGCGCCACTAGCGCCTCCAGGGCCTCCAGGGCGGCGGGCGGAAGGGACGCCACCCGGTACCGGCCGTCGGCACCGAGCCGTTCCCACCCGTGGGTGCCCCAAGTTTCCGGGGTGTGCCGCAACCCCAGCAGCGGCAGGAGGTCCTGGGTGGCCCGCCCGCTGATCACGGCGGTCCGGGTGTGGCCAGCCTCGATCAGAGCGTCGAGGGCCTCCCGCACGCCAGGATAGGGGACGGCTTCGTCCCGTTCGAGGCGGAAGGGCGCCAGGGTGCCGTCGTAGTCCAGCAACAGCGCCCGCGCAGGCGCCTCGGCGAGCAGCGGGAAAAAGGTGTCCGGACGGTACCGCGGCTTGAGGATTTTCATCGGATCGGCGCCGATCCCCTCGCCCGCCGCCCGGGCGCGGGGACAGAGGCCGAAGGCGGAGGAGGAGTCCGGCCCAGGTCGGGCCGGGTATCCGGCAAGGCGTTCAGTTCAGGACGATGCGCTCCCCGTTGCCGGAGATCAGCGCCACGATGAGCGCCAGGTACTCGCGAAGATGCCGGGTAAGCAGGAAATTTTCGCGGACGAATTCCCTCGCCTTGGCCCCCATTTCCTCCATCTTAGCGCGGTTGTGCAGCATGAAGCGAATGCGCAACGCCGCACCCTCGGGCGTGCTGACGAGAAATCCCGTGTGGTGGTCGACGACCTGGAGCCGGATGCCCCCCGTATCGCCGCCGATGACCGGCTTGCCCTTCCAGAGCGCTTCGGTGACCGTCAGGCCGAAGCCCTCGCGGACGGATTTCTGCAGCACGATGTCCGCTGCGCGCTGCAGGGCGTTGATGGTGCGGTGGGCATCGGCGGGGAGCACGAGCAGGTGGATATCCGGGTCGTCCGCCGCCGCCGCCCGCACCTCCGCGAGCACGGCGTCTCCCTCGGGATCGTCGGTGGCCGATCCGCCGGCCAGGACGAGCTGCACGGAGGGCACGAATGCCTTGACCAGCCGGTACGCCTCGATCACCCCCACCGGGTCCTTGAAGCGGTCGAAGCGCGACACCTGCAGCATCGTGGGCCGCTCGGGATCCAGGCCGTATTGCCCGGCCACCGCCTCCACCTCCGCCCGCTCCAGGGGCACGTTCTTCTCGCTCAGCGGGTCGATGCTCGGCGGCACGAGGTACATCGGGTGCGACAAGGGCTGGGCGAAGGCCGCCAGTGAGAAGATGCTCCCGTCGTACTCGTCCACGATGGGGCGCAGGTATTTCCAGACCGGGCGGTGGGGCCGGCTGATATCGATATGGCAGCGCCACACCCACTTGCCCCGGCGCCGGGGGCAGTGTCTCAACAGGAGCGCCGGCTGCGGATCGTGGACGAACACCACGTCCGCCGCTTCCAGGGATTCCCGGTGGGCCTCCGCGTGGCGGGCGTTGGCCTCCTCGTAGGCCCGTTGCAGGGATTCGCCGATGGAGACGCTTTGCCCCTGTAGCCCGTTGTGGAAACCCTTGGTACATCGGTAGAACTCGTCGCCGCCGGCGATCTGCTCCCAGGAGGTGTCCAGGCCGAGCTCCTGCATCAGGGGCACGAGGCGATTGAGGATTTCCGCCACGCCGCCCCCCGTGCGCGTGGAATTCACGTGGACGATCTTCTTGCCACGTAAGGGTGCGGCGAGCTGACGCAATTGATCGATCGCGTCCGGCCCCGCCACTTCGGCATAGGCGTCGAGGAGGTTTCTCATGCCACCACTTTCAGGGCGAAGTACCGGCCGAAGAGTTCCGCCAGTTGGGCGCGCAGCGCGCTGAGGGGGACGAAATAATAATCCACCGCGGCGAGGTCGCGCCACAGACCCGCATGCTCGTCGCCGTGGCGCTCCAGCCAGCGCCGGAAATCGTCGTAACGCTCCGGATTGCGGTGGCGGGCGTCGATGAAGTGGTAGAACACGCTCCCCAGCGACAGCTGGGGCAAGTGCTCCGAAAGCGCTTCCGGCCGCTCGATCCGCCGCGCCGTATCGAACACGACGATCTGGGAGCGGACGAAACTGAACTGCTGATCCGCCTTGGCCCAGGGCACGTGCGCGCTGTCGTCCAGCCGGGTTTCCACCACCTCGAGCAATTCGGCGCGTAATGCTTCCAGGTCGTCGTAGGCGGTGGGGTCGATCACCCCCAGCCGCTCGGCCAAGGGCGAATCGTGGAGGGCGTGGCGCGCCCAGGCCGCGAAATCGTTGTTGTATTCCGGATCGACGAACTTGGGCCGCAACAGACCGCCCCAGAAATGGTAGTAAATGCTCGCGGCATCGATGCTGGCCAGGCAATCCCGCATCTCCCGCAGAGTCTGCGCCCGTTTGCCGGTGGCGATGGCCATCAGCGCGCAGTCCTTCACGGCGAATGGCTCGGCGACGGCGTGTTTCGCAGGCATCTCGTTCAATGCTCCCCTGATTGCTCGACCAATCCGTGGGCCGGCGGTATCGCGTGGTCTGGCCGCGGCATCCGATCCACCCGCACCGCCGGCCGGAATATGGGCGAGCGGACCGGCGGCTCGCCGGGACCGATGGCTATCTGGTCGGCGTCATGCAAGAATTCCGCCCGGCGGCCGTGCTGCCAGGCCGCCCGCGACGCGCCCATGGGGGTGCCCCGCGGTCCGCTCCAGGAGCGCCTTCGGCGCCGTCGCACAATCGCCACACAATTTTTTCAATTTATTGCGAAACAAACTACGTTTTCTGTCGTTTCCCTGGTGACGCAAAGAACCCCTTGTGGTACACATTGAACGCCATGTCCCAAGCCAAAGAGAAGATGAAGAAAAAAGTCCGCACCTATTCCGCCAACGACCGGGAAGTCGATATGCTCAACGCGTTGGCCACTTACCACGGTTTCTCGAAGAGCGGTACGATCACCAATCTGATCAAGAAGGAGTTTTGGCGGGTCTATCCCTCTGGAACCGATTCCATCAAGCCCGACCCCAACGCCTGGGTGAGAAACAGCGGCTCTTCGGGCGATTCCCGCTAGGGGGACCTCCGTTTCTCCGGACAATCGGGCCGGCTCAAGTTCGGTCGGTCGAGTGCAGCACGAAGTGCACCTGCAGATACTCCTGCACCTCCTCCAGCACTGAAAACACGCTAATCTGCACCCCGATCCGCTGGTGCAGCTTGGCACAGTAAAATCGCTGAGCCGCGGGCAGGCGCTCGTTTTCCAGATTGACCTGATGGAATTCGAGGCGCCGATCGTTCGTCCGGTCACCACTGCCCAGAATCTCGTAACCCTCGTCCCGCGCCAGGACCGCTGCCTGAAATCGGCAGGGCGTGTCGGGCCGCCCCACGATGCGGGTAATCGCCAACTGCACGTCGCCGGTGATCGCGGCCAGGGTGTGCACGAAGTCGCCCGTGGATTCCAGTTGGCAATTGGTGAAATCATCGGGATCGCAGTGAATATGGAAGTAGTACCCCGGATCGAACTGCAACACCCCGATGATTTGCCCGTCGGCGGTGGTGAGGTCGTGCTGCTCCAGCGCCGCCGTATCGACCGTGGGTCCGCCCTGGCCCGGTCCCAGGGGTCCGTCCAACTCGTCCTCCATGGCCATGCAGCCCCCGCCAACCGCCGCCGCGAGTGCCGCCGCGAGCGCCGTGGCGAGGATCAGGCGGGCGGCAATCCCCAGCCGCGCGGCGATGATCTGCGGCACGGTGATTGCTTGCGGCAGCAGGGCGAAGCGCCCCCGTCCTTCCCGCCGCTGGAGGCCCCGGCCTCGACTCCCCCGCGTCTGCTCCCGTGCCCGCCGTCGCAACAGAGTCATCAGAACGGCTGGTCGATGGTGAGATGGGTCTGCGGCCCCTCGTCGCTGGTGGCGACGTCCAGCCGCAGCACGATGGCATCGAACAACGCGCGAATCCCGGCGCCATAGGAGACTTTCATGTCCTCGTACAACAGGTCGCCCGACTCGGGGCTGACCTGGCCCACCTCGTAGAACAAGGCGTACTGGATGCCTTCCAGAATGCCACGCGCCAGGAAGAAATCCAGCCGGATCTGGCTGGGGTCCGTGTAGCGGAACTCCAACGCGTGAAAGACGCCGAAGCGGTCGCGCCAGCGGTTGGCGGGATAGCCGCGGAGGGGCAGGCTGCCCCCGGCGACGACCTCGCCGCTGTCCTCCTTGCCCTTCGCCTGGAAGTACTGATTGTCCCACACCAGCACCAGCCGCTGGGACAGGGGGATGTAGAAGACCCACTCGTAATTCTCGATGGTGAGCTCGTCGTCCTGGCCCAGCAGATTGTCCGGCCCCTTGTCGCTGCCCAGGATGGATCGGCTCGGGGAATCCAGGGTTGTGGTGTAGCGCAGCCGCGTGCCGGCGCGCGGGTCGACCACGTCGTCGGTCAGGTCGAGCAACACCGTTCCCGCAGCGTCGTGATCGCGGAAGGGAAACTCGTTGCCCTCCTCGTCGAAGCCGAAGCCATCGAAGAACGAGAGGGAGTAGATCAGGTTGAACCGGCGCTTGAACAGCCGCAGGGCCGGCTCGAGCACCTGGACGTGGAACTGCGCGGTGATCGGGATGGTGAAGTTGGGCGAATCCCGGCCCGGGAGAAAAGTCTGGAAGTTGCCGAGGTTGATGTTGGCGTAGATGTAATCCAGCGTCAGCCCGGGGATCAGCAGCGGAATCTCGCGAATGGCAAACGCCTGGACGCTGATGTCCGTATCGTCGATGGATTCGGCGAGGGTCGCGGCCAGGTCGATCCCCGAATCGCCGACGTTGCTGAAGGTGCTGATCACCCCCACGAACACCCCGATCCCCGGAATCGAGGCCACCGCCGGGATGATCAGGTATTCGTTGGGCCGGCGCTCGCCGAAGTCCCGGCGCCGCTCGGGAGGGAAAGCGGAGGCCGAGCGGGCGGCCAGCGAGATGGCCGCCACGGCCACCGCCGCGGCGGCGAACGCGCGCCGATAGCCTCCCGCGGTACCCATCCATTGGTCTCCCGGGTTTTCCGCATCCACCCAAAGTTACCGGCCGTTCCCTGGCCGTCCCTCTTTCAGGTAAAGGAATCCGCCCCGCAAGGCAACCGGGCTTGTGCCGGGGCGCGGCCCGCCTTGACGCGCTTGCAACGGGCCTAGTACATTTCGCTATCGAAGAAATACCTCCGCAGTTTCCCCACCGGCCCAGGGGACAAGCCATGGAACCCAGGGGACCCAAGCGCAAGCTGGCCGCCATCCTGATGGCGGACGTGGTGGAGTACGGCCGCCTGATGGGGGC
>JAPUJL010000351.1 GCA_027296185.1 SAR324 cluster bacterium
GATCAGATGAACGGCATAGCCAGCGGTCATGGCGCCATAGGCCGGCAGGTGAGCCTCCAGGAAGCCCCAGAGGGAGCGGGCCGCCTCCAACGGGTCTGAACCGCCCCAGGCCTCGCCCCCCACGGCGAGGCTCCGCCAGAGCGCCAGCGCACCCAAGGGCACCAAGGGTACGGCCCACCACCGGTGAGTCCATCCCCGGTGGTGGTGAAGCAGGGGCAACAGCGCCACCAATCCCAGCAGTGCCGCGGATTGCCACCGGCCGGTCAGGATCAGCGCCACGATCGCGGCGGCCATGCCGCGGTAGAACCACCGTTGCGGGATCGAGGCCGTATCCAGATCGGGGAACAGGGCGAACCCGGTACCCAAAGCGGCTAACGCACCCGCCTCCCCGATGGTATCCACGAATCCGGCGGCCAGGGCAACCGTGGCCACCGCCGCGCCGGTGACGGCACCGGCGGCGAGATGGGCCTTGAAATTCATGAGACCTCCCTATCCCTATCCGAATCGGCTCGTCCGGTCACCGGCCCCCCGAATCCTTCGGGCGCTGGCCTCGGCGCTGGCCTCGGCGCTGACTGGGACGCTGACCGTGACGCTTACTGGGACGCTGACCGCGGGGGCGTTGCTGCTCCTTGCCACGGGCGGCGCGGCGCGCGCGGAGCCGGTGCTGACGCTGCTGGTGGGCCAGCAACTGGACGGCTCCCGGCGCTTCGGCGGGGAGCTGGCCCGGCTCTGGAAATCCCGCAACCGGCCCACGGCCGAGCGGCTGGCGGTGCGGACGGTTCCCGGGGCCGAGGCACGGCTGCGGGCCCTATCCCGGGGCCGCGGCCACTTCGCCATCGTCTCCGCCGACGAGGCGCTACGGGCCTTGCCCGCCTATCCGCGGGTGCGGGCGATCGGGGCCTTGTGGCCGGTGTATCTCCATGCCCTCACCCGGGGGAATTCCGTGCAAGCGTTGCGCCTTCCCCTCACCGCTCCGGTGTGGACGGCCGAGAACGCAGGGTTCGCCTACGACAGCCTCTGGGAATGGAGCGCCGATCTGCCCGCCGTGCGCGAGGGGCTGCGGGTCTTTCCGGACGGCGAAATCCCCCGCATGCTGGAGCGGCTCGATTCGGAAGTGCTGCTCTTCACCGCGCCGGCGCCCCTGGCCGAGATCGCCCGTGCCCTGGAAGCCGACCCGCGGCTGCGCCTGTTGCATTACGACACCGCGTTGTTGGAGGAGTTCCGGGTGGCCTACCCGTGGCTGCAAATCGCCGTGCTGCCCCTGGGCATTTACCCCAAGATGCGGGCCAGCCTGGAGGCCCCGGCGCGGCACCTGATGATGGTGGGCGGTGCGGAATTGAGCGAGGCGAGCATCCGCAAGATGCTCGATTCGGTGTACGGTTCCAAGAATGCCCTGTCCCGCTACGATCCCCTGTTCGGCCAGACCGACCCGGCGGTGAATGCCCTGTTCGCGCCGCTGGTGCCCTATCACCCGGTCAGCATCGAGGCCCTGGGCATTGCGGAGCCGCACCGGTAGTGCGGTCCGCCGCCCGCTGCCCGCCGCCTGGGGCGGCCGCTCCCCGATCCAACCGGATGCAAATGCCGCGCATCGTGTTCATGGGAACCCCGCAGGTGGCCGTGCCGAGCCTGGAGGCCCTGGCCGCCCACCCTGCGGCGGAAATCGTGGGGGTGTTCAGCCAGACCGCCAAGCCCGTGGGCCGGCACCGGCAGCCCCGCCCCTCTCCGGTGCAGCAGGCCGCCGAGCGGCTGGGTATCGCCGTGGCGACGCCGGAAAAGGCGGGGAATCCCGAGGCCATGGCCGCGCTGGACGAGTGGAGCCCGGACCTGATCGTCGTCTGCGCCTACGGGCGGATTCTCCCCACCCGCGTGCTGGAGCGGCCGCCCCTGGGGCCCTACAACCTCCACTTCTCGCTGCTGCCCCGCTGGCGGGGCGCGAGCCCGGTGCAGGCGGCGATCCTCGCCGGCGACGCCGCCACCGGCGTTTCCCTGCAGCGGATGGTGATGGAATTGGATGCCGGCGCTATCGCCGCGGAAACCGGGCCCCTGCCGATCCACCCCGCCGACACGGCCGAGACCCTCGCCGCGCGACTGGCCGAGGCCGCCGCCGGGCTGATCGCCGAGGCCCTGCCGCGGCTGCTCGCCGGCGATCCGGCACTCGAGGAGCAGGATCCGGCGGGCGTCACCACCTGTGGCATCATCCGCAAAGAGCAGGGCGCGGTGCACTGGGAGCGGGACGACGCGGCGCAGATCGAACGGCAGTGGCGCGCCTACACCCCCTGGCCCGGCAGCTACGGGTTCCTGGGGGGCAAGCGCCTGGAGCTCATCCGCATGGAAGGGGGCACCCCGAGCACCGCCCTGCTGGAGCCGGAACCTCAGCCGGGGACCCTGCTCCGGGACGGCTGGGTCGCGGCCCGGGAGGGGTTCCTGCGGCTGATCGAGGTCAAGCCCGAGGGCAAGCGCGCCATGGCCATCCGCGACTTTCTCAACGGCCAGCCCCAGGCCCTCGGCATGCGCCTCATGCCAGAGCGGTCGCCCTGACCAGCGCTTCCGGCGGACACGCCGTTCCTCCCGAGGCGTGAGTGCCCATGTCCAGGAGCGGGCTGGAACCGATCCCCTGGCATCGCCGAAAGGCCGGAAGCATTGAACACGGTAACGACATCCGCACCAACGAGCCGGCCGCCGAGGCCTCGTGTCCGCAAAAGTTCGGTGCCAGCGCCGTCTGGGTGCGCTTGCACGCGATCGTCTACAACCTCCTCTCCGCGCTGAAGCGCTTGGCCTTACCCGCGGAATGCGGGCTAGCCTTTCCGCCACTCCCCTGAAATCTTTGCTTGCACCGCGGCACCGAATCTCGTTTATTAACGGTTTTAACTGCTCCCGGACC
>JAPUJL010000352.1 GCA_027296185.1 SAR324 cluster bacterium
GAATCAGAGCAAGATTCTATTGCGCGCAAGATTCACAATCATTAATCTTATGTTAACTTAAATTACCCTATCTCTAGCATCCGCTGCTTCCTCCCAAACTCTCAGATCCCACTTCCCTCTACCGAAATCGCGAATCACGGCGATTCGGGCCATTCGATGGTCAGCCGGCCCAGCTTTCCTTCCCGGAAATCGTTGAGCAGTAGCACGGCGGTGCGGGCGACGTCCGGCTCGCCATGGCGGGTGAGCAGGCGGCGTGCAGCGGCAATATCGGCCAGAACACGTACACCGGCCGTCTCGGGGGAATCCGCGGTGCGATCGAGGTTGAGTCCGTAGTGGGCGGCGAACAGGTGGTGATTTTGCGCCAGGAGCCACTCCAGGAGGCTCTCCGCAAGCCGCTCGGCTCCGATCAAGTGCTGGGGCAGGGCGCCGATCCAGCCCAGGCGGCAGGCCTCGGCTTCCGTCTCGATGCGGGGCAGCAGCACCCCCGGCGTGTCCAGCACGGCCAGGTGGCCCTTGATCGGCACCCACGCGGAGGCGCGGGTGACGCCCGGCTGGGGTCCGGTGGCGAGCAGCTTGCGGCGCAGGAGGCGGTTCACCAGGGTCGATTTGCCCACGTTGGGAATGCCGATCACCATCGCCCGCGGCGGGGGTGGGCGGATCTCCCGGCGGGTGAAGGACGCGCCCATGGGGCGGGTCAGCTTCTCCGCGAGTTCCAGTACGCGCCGGGCGCTGCCGCGCCGCTCCACATCGAGAAACAAGGCCGGGGTGTCCCGATCCGAGTAATGCTCGCGCCAGGCCTTGCTGGCTTCAGGGGAGGCCAGGGAAGCCTTGTTGAAAATGAGCAGCCGGCGCTTGCCCTGGGACAGTTGAGCCAGCTCGGGATTCGCCGAGCCGAGGGGCAGGCGGGCGTCCCGTATCTCCACGATCAGTTCGGCGTGCTTGACTTCCTGCAGGAACCGCTTATGCGCCCGGTGCATGTGCGGCGGATACCAGCTGAACGCGGCAGGGGAACGGCCGGGTGCTTCCCGGGCGCGGCGTTTCTTCGAGGAGCGGGCCATGGCGCCGGGCTTAACGGGTGGCAGGGGAGGCGGGCTCTTGGGACTTCGTGACTTCCCGAAGTAGCGAGGTCGCGTAGACCCCTGGCGGCAAGGTGAATTCCAGGAGCAAGGTGGCCCCGGAGCCGTTATCGGGGTGCGGTGCGTCACGCTCCCACGTCAAGTCATCGGCCAGGGCGCGCACGCTCCGCCGCTCTCCCTTGACGGAGCCGCGCTTGGCGTCTCGCCGGAAATCGGCGAGGGCAAGGGACTCCCCCTCGAGCAGCGCGGTCTCCCATCGACCCGGCAGACCCGCCGCCAGCGGGACGCGGTAACCGAAAAGCGGGGCGCTGGCGCTGATCTCGTGGGCTTCCGCTCTCCGCCGGGCTTCCTTCAGTCCGGCCTCATCGACCGGAAACGAGGCGCCGTTGCGGTGGAGCACGGCCAGGTCGCCCCCCAAGATGGATCCGGGGTCGGCGTCCCGGGCGATTCGTTGCGCAAGAATGCGGTTGAACAGCTCGGCCTGATACGCGTTGGTGAGGAACTTGCGCCGCTCCGGGCCCCCGGCTGGGGATTCGGTGCCCCGCAGCAGAGACTTGCCCCGCGCCCCATTGTCGCCGCGTTGTCCGAAGCGTTGCGGCCCGAAGTAGTTGGGAAAACCCCGCCGGCGGAGCCGCTCCAGGATCTCGGCGGCCGGCGCCCCAGGGTCCATTCCGCGGATGGCGATGCGGAACCGGTTCCCGGCCAGGTGGCCCCGGCGGAGCTTGTTGCCGTGCCGGGTTGCCTGGAGCACCCGCCACGGCCCACCGGGGATGCGTTGCAGGTCGGGGTCGGCCCGGCAATGGAGGGAAAGCCACTGGGTCGCGAGCGCCTGGGCGTCCTTCAGCCCGGCGTGACCGATCCCCCGCAGTGGCACGCCCAGTGCCCGCGCGAGCTCCTGGATGACCGTTGCGGTGGGGATGCCCCGCTTTTCGATTTCCAAGTACAAGTGCTCCCCGTGACCCGACAGCGGGTACAAGGGAATCTCCTCGACGCGGAAATCCTCCGGCGTGGCCTTGATGCGGCCCCCGCAGCCCGGAAGACCGGGCGTGGTGTAGGGCAGCGGGGATGGGGCGTTCATCGCGGAAGCGGCGGAACTTTTCAGGATCGCGCAGATATGGTACTGAGGCGCCTAACTGAGGCGGCTGGTAAAGCGGATTCCCGGGCGAGAAAACACTTCGCTGCGGAACGGATTCCGAACACCGCCGGCATTCCGGCCGATCGGCTCCGAGGACGGTGCAAGCCAACTACACACCCCTGTCGCCGCAATCCTTTCTGGTGCGGAACGCCCGCGTCTACCCGGATAAGCCGGCCATCGTCTACGGCGGCCGGCAGACCACCTACCGGGAATTCCTGGAGCGGGCCTGCCGGTTGGCCAACGGCCTTATCGAACTGGGCATCACGGCCGAGTCCAACGTGGCTTTGCTGGCTCCCAATACCCCGGCGCACCTGGAGGCGAATTTCGGCGTGCACATGGCCGGCGGAGCGCTGGTCGCCGTCAATACCCGGTTGAGTCCGCAGGAAATCGCCTACATTGTCAAGCACAGCGAGGCGCGGGTGATGCTCGTGGACGCCGAATGGGTGCCCCAGATCGCGCCGGTGATGGGCGCTATGGATGCGCTGGAGCATCTCATCGTAATCGAGGACGAGGCCGCGCCGGAGGTGGACTGGCCG
Organism: SAR324 cluster bacterium; assembly: GCA_027296185.1. Lineage (GTDB taxonomy): Bacteria > SAR324 > SAR324 > SAR324 > JACQKK01 > JAPUJL01. The sequence continues at coordinate 2,748 of JAPUJL010000352.1, forward strand.
GACGGTGCCGTGACCTACGAGTCGTTTCTCGCGGGAGCCTCCTCGGGCTACCCGGCCCTCTTTCCGGAGAACGAGAACCAAACCATCGCCGTCAATTACACCAGCGGCACCACGGGCCACCCCAAGGGCGTGATGTACACCCACCGCAGCGCCTACATCAACGGAGTGTGCGACGTCCTGGAGACGAGCATGAACGCCCACAGCGTCTACCTGTGGACGCTTCCCATGTTCCATTGCAGCGGCTGGTGCTACACTTGGGGCGTCACGGCGCTGGGCGCGACCCACGTCTGCCTGCGCAAGCCCACTCCGGCGTCGATCGTCGAGCATATTCTGGAGCATCGGGTAACCCATCTGTGCGGGGCGCCGATCGTGCTCCAGATGATTGCCGACGGGGCCAAGGCGGCGGGAATCGAGCGCTTCGAGCACGGCCTGAAGATTTCCACCGCCGCGGCGCCGCCCTCGCCCACGATTATCGAGCACATGATCGGGCTCAACGCCGAAGTGGTGCACGTGTACGGGCTCACGGAAACCTACGGGCCGATGACGGTATGCGAGGTTCAACGCGAGTGGCTCGACGGCCCTATTCATGAGCGGGCCCGGCTCATGGCGCGCCAGGGAGTGCCCTACATGCTGGCCGAGGACCTGCAGGTGTTGGACGATCGGGACCGCCCGGTGCCGGCCGACGGCCGGACCATGGGCGAAGCGTGCATGCGCGGGAACATCGTGATGAAGGGCTATTTCCGCGACCCCGAAGCCACGGAAAAGGCCTTCCGCAACGGCTGGTTTCACAGCGGCGATCTGGGCGTGATGCACCCGGACGGCTATATCGAGTTGAAGGACCGGGCCAAGGACATGATTATGAGCGGCGGCGAAAACATCTCCACCATCGAGGTGGAAAACGTGCTGATCGCCCATCCCGCCGTAACGGACGTGGCGGTGGTTTCCCGCCCCGACGAGAAATGGGGCGAGGTGCCCGTGGCGTTCGTGACCCTCAACGGCGCCGACAATGCCAGCGAAACCGAGTTGATCGAATTCTGCCGCGAGCGGCTGGCCCACTTCAAGGCGCCTAAGGCCGTGATTTTCGAGGAGTTGCCCCGCACCTCCACCGGCAAGGTGCAGAAGTATCTCCTTCGGGAGCGGCTCTGGCAGGGCCACGAGCGCCGCATCAACTGACCGTTGCGGAACCGATCGGAGACACAGTGAGAATGATGGGATGCGCACCCACCGCCGGGGCATTGTTGATCGCCATTGTGGCGGTGGCCCTGGGCTGCTCGGCCGCCTGGGAGCGGCGGGACGACAGTTGCGTGCGGGAGTCGACGGACGACGGCGAGCAGCGGGTGATCAACTACGCCGATCCAGAGCTGTGCGACCGCCCGGTGCGCGAACGGAGGCCCGATCATGTGAGGACACCCGTTCCCGATGAAGATTGAGCGTGATGCAGTCGGCGGTATTGAGGACGCAGATGGACCATAGCTTGTTGCTCGCGATTACCTTCGAGCCGCTGAAGGTCATCTCCTGGAAAAAGGCGATGACCCTGGTGGTGCTGGACAAGGTGGAAATCGTGGAAGCCTATGACCGGAAGGTGCACAGCCCGACCCTCACCCTGCCCCTGCCGGCGGTGGTGAAGCTGAGGTGGCTCGTTCCGCGCCGCCCCCAACGGGTCAAGTTCTCCCGGCAAAACATCTTCTTTCGCGACAACTACACCTGCCAGTACTGCAACCGGCGCCAGCCGAGCCACCTGCTGACCTACGACCACGTCGTGCCTCGGAGCGAGGGGGGGGCGACCACCTGGACGAACATCGTCACATCCTGCATTTCCTGCAATCTGAAGAAGGGTAACCGCCATCCCGATGCCGCCAGCCTGAAGCTGGTCAGGCGGCCCGTGCAGCCCCGCTGGCTGCCGACCTTCTCCCTGGCGGTACGGATGGAATCGGCGCCTGCTGTCTGGCATTCCTACTTGGATTGGGGCGGGCACCGCCTCCGCCGCGTCGCGCTTCCCATGGGCGCGGGCTGATCGTTCCGCTCCACCCAGTCCAACGAACGCAAAAAAGCCCGCCGGACTGTCCCGTCCGGCGGGCTTTGATCGTGACCGGCACCCACGGTTGGGGGGGCGCGGCGAAACGCGTTCCTGGGGGAGCTTACATGTACACGGTGGGCGTGATTTCGCCGCCCAGGTCGCTAGCGGGCGGTTGAATGATCTCCTCGCCCAACTCGCTACCCGGGTCGCCGGAGCCGGCCGGATCGACCACCGGTTCGGGCATGCGCTCGAGAGCGATTTCAAGCATATCGGTTACTGTCTTGAGCGGCGTGATCTCCAGCCCTTTCTTGATTTCGACCGGAATTTCGATCAGGTCGTTCTCGTTGGCGTGGGGAATCAGCACCCGCTCCACGCCGCCGCGCTTGGCCGCCAACAGCTTCTCCTTGAGCCCGCCGATGGCCAAGGCCTTGCCACGCAACGTCACTTCGCCGGTCATGGCGACGCGTTTGTGGGAGGGGATTTGCGTCAGCGCGCTGACCAGGGACGCTACGATGGTCACCCCTGCGGAGGGTCCGTCTTTTGGCGTGGCGCCTTCCGGTACGTGGATGTGGATATCCGTCTTCTTGAACACGTCCGAGTAGATGCCCAGCCGGTTGGCGTTGCCGCGGACGTAGCTGAGCGCCGCCTGCACCGATTCCTTCATCACGTCGCCCAGGCGTCCGGTAATCATCAACCGTCCGGTGCCCCGCATCAGGCTCACCTCGGTGAAGAGCAATTCGCCGCCGTTCTGGGTCCAGGCCATGCCCGTTGACACGCCCACCTCGTTCGGCCCTTCCACGAAATCGTGCTTGTAGCGCGGCACCCCAAGGAACTCGTGCACCTTTTTGGGCGTGATGCTGAACTTCTTGCGCTTCGGATTCACCACCAGTTGTGTGGCCACCTTGCGGCACACCTTGCCGATCTCCCGCTCCAGATTCCGTACGCCGGCCTCGCGGGTGTAGCGCTGAATGATCTCCACGATGGCGTCGCGCCGGATCTTCATGTTGTCCTTGGCGAGCCCGTTTTCCTCGCGCTGCTTCTCCACCAGGTGGCGAATGGCGATGTTCTCCTTCTCGATCTCGGTGTAGCCGGGGAGGGGGATGATCTCCATACGGTCCCGCAACGCTGGCGGGATGCCCGACTGCAGGTTGGCCGTGCAGAAGAACAGCACGTCGGACAGGTCGTACTCGACCTCCAGGTAGTGATCCATGAAGGACAGGTTCTGCTCCGGATCCAGCACCTCCAGCAGGGCGGCGGCGGGATCGCCCATCACGCCCTGGGTCATCTTGTCGACCTCGTCCAGGAGCAGAAGGGGGTTGTTGCTCTTCGCCTTTCGCAGCGCCTGAATGATCTTGCCCGGCAGCGCGCCGATGTAGGTGCGGCGATGGCCGCGAATCTCCGCCTCGTCGCGAATCCCGCCCAGGCTCATCCGGGTAAAGTTGCGGCCAAGGGCGCGGGCCACCGAGCGGGCCAGCGAGGTTTTGCCGACGCCCGGCGGGCCGACCAGACAAATGATCGGGCCCTTCATCTTGCCCACCATCTTGGCGACGGCGAGGTACTCGATGATGCGCTCCTTGATCGTCTCGAGGCCGTAGTGATCCTCGTCGAGAACCTTCTGCGCCTGGTTGAGGTCGAAATTGTCGTCGGTCTTCACGCCCCAGGGCATGGAGAGCAAGGTGTCCAGGTAATTGCGCACCACGTTCGCCTCGGCGGACATAGGCGACATCAGCTTCAGCTTCTTGATTTCCTTCTTGGCAACGTCGCTCGCCTCCTCGCTCATCTTGGCCTCTTCGACGCGCTTCTCGTACTCCTCGATCTCCGCCTTGCCGTCCTCGCCGTTGCCCAATTCCTTCTGGATCGCCTTGATCTGCTCGTTGAGGTAGTACTCCTTCTGGGTGCGGCCGATTTGGCCCTGCACACGCTCCTTGAGCTTCTTCTCGAGCTTCTTGATCCCCGCCTCTTCGATCATCCGCTCGAACACCCGCTCCAGGCGCTGCTTGGGGTCGAGTATTTCCAGCAGCTCTTGCTTCTTCTGCAGGTCCATGTTCAGCAGGGGCGCGATCCGGTCCGCCAGCAGTTGAGGCGCTTCCGAGTCGATTGCCAGTTGATCGATGCTGTCCGAGTTCCGCTTGATTTCCTTGAGGTAGGTCTCCAATTCGGCGCGGGTGGTCTTGGCCAGTGCCGCCATTTCCGAGTCGGGCAGCGTTTCCTCTTCGATGATCTCCACTTCGGCGTTGTAGGAGTCGCCTTCGAGATCCGCCTTGATCAACCGACCTCTGCCCTTGGCCTCGAAGAGGGCCTTGATCGTTCCATTGGGCAGCCGCATGATCTGAAGGATTTGGCCGATCGTGCCGATCTCGTAAAGATCGTCGCCGGACGGCTGCTCCACCATCGGATCTTTTTGGGCGACCACGAACACCTTCCGATCGCCGGAGAGGGCGTTCTCCAGGGCCGCCATGGACTGCTTGCGCCCAATGAAAAACGGGGTGGTCATCAGCGGGAACACCACGATGTCCCGCATCGGCAGCATGGGAAACGTTCGCACCTCAGCCATGGAAAATCCCTTTCGCTCTGGTTTGCTCAGCGTCATGCCTGTTGAAATTATATGGGCTCGCCGGAACGCTGTCAAACCGGCTTCTGGAGCACCCTAGAGGATGAAACGATTGCTCGGGGCCTAGGGATCGTGGCCTCATTCGAGCACAATTCAGGTTGATAGGCTGTGAAGCACCATGCGGGCCAGAGTCCACCTTTGGTCGGTGCCCTGCGGCATTTCCGTCGAGAGTAAATGCACCGGTATTATGTAAACATAAACGCCACCCAAACCTCCACCCCCTCACCCCCTCGGAAACTCCAACACCACTCGCGTCCCTTTACCCCGCTCGCTCTCGATCCACACTCGCCCAGCATGGACATCCATCACCTGCTTGACGAACGCGAGGCCGATTCCGGTCGATTCGGGCCGGTCGGTGT
>JAPUJL010000353.1 GCA_027296185.1 SAR324 cluster bacterium
CCTCACCCCCGGGTCCGGGAAGGAGCTCCGGGTCGGTGGTTTGACCCTCAGTGGTTTGACCCTCCGTGGTTCGACCCTTCGAGGTTCGACGCTCCGTGGTTCGACCCTCTGCAAGCCGTGGAGAGGGAGGGGTGAGGCGACCCTGGAGCGAGGCTCACCCATGGAGCACCGTCCCGATCCCCTGCCCCAGCTTCACCTCCTGGCCGGGCTGCAGGTCGTCCAGCACCGCCTCGCCGGGGCGGAACAGCAGGATCACGGTGGAACCGAGCTCGAACCGGCCCAGCTCCTGCCCTTTCTCCAGGGGATAGGGCGGGCTCAGGGTTTCGCTGAGGGGCGCCCGGCCCTGGCTGGTGACGGCGTGATAGACCACGCGGATCTTACCGACGACGGTGGCGCCCACGGCCACCAGCAGCACCTGTCCGAAGGCTGTCTCGATCTCCGTGATCAGCCGCTCGTTGCGGGCGAACAGGCGCGGCACCGAGCGCACGCCGGCGGGGCTCACCGTCCACAGCTCGCCGGGGACGTAAATGAACCGGGTGACGCGCCCCGCCACCGGGCTGTGAATGCGGTGGTAGTCCCGGGGGCTCAGGTAGAGGGCGAGGGAGGGGCCGCCGTCATAGTCCCGCCACACCGGGTCGTCCCCCAGCAACTCGGCCAGGCTGTAATCCTTGCCCTTGGCCTGGATCAGCCGTCCTGCCGTGGCGGCTCCGGCGGTGATGACGCGCCCGTCCACCGGACAGGCGACGCGGTCGGGCTCGGCGGCGATGGGCCGCGCGCCGGCCTTGAGGGGGCGGGTGAAGAAGGCGTTGAAGGTGGGAAATCCCCCCGGGGGCTCCTCGAACTGGGCAAGGTCAATCCCGTAGCGGGCGACGTATGCGCGGATCACCGCCCGCAGCAACGGACGTGGCGCGTGGATTTCCGCGAACCGCCCCATCAGGCGGCTGAAGGCGCTCTTGGGGAACCAACGGAAAATCCGATAGACCATGCGGGGGGCCTGCCGCTCTTGCGCGCGGGGAATCGTCCGCCGGTGCGGCGGCAGGGCCGGTCAAGCCGGATTGAGGAGGGCCTGGAGTTCATCGCCGGCGACGGTCTCGTTCTCGATGAGCCTTTTGGCGAGATGGTGAAGGTGCTCGACGTTTTTCACCAGCAGTTCCTTGGCCTTGGCGTAGCTGGAATTGAGGATCCGTTCCACTTCCTGATCCACGAGGTCGGCGGTGTCCTCGCCGTATTCGCGCTCCAGCCCAATGTCCCGACCCAGGAAGTGCTGCTCCGCGCCCGAACCGAGTGTGATGGGACCGATCTTTTCGCTCATGCCCCACTGGGTGACCATCTTGCGGGCGGTGTCGGTGGCCTCCTGGATGTCGTTGCTGCCGCCGGTGGTGATCTGGCCGAACACCACCTCCTCGGCCGCGCGACCGCCCATGGCCACCATGATCCGGGCGATCAGGTATTCGCGGTCGTGGAAGTGCAGTTCCTCCCGCGGCAGGAACGAGGTCATCCCCAGCGCCGAGCCGCGCGGCACGATGGTCACTTTGTGAACCGGGTCGGCCTTGGGCAGGAGCGCGCCCACCAGGGCGTGGCCCGCCTCGTGGTAGGCGGTGCTGCGCTTTTCCGCCTCGGTCATGAGCATGCTTCTGCGCTCCGGCCCCATCATCACCTTGTCGCGCGCGAACTCCAGGTCGCTCAACTCGACGGCGCTCTTGTTCTGGCGCGCGGCGTACAGCGCCGCCTCGTTGATCAGGTTCCGCAGGTCGGCGCCGGAAAACCCGGGCGAGCCCTTGGCGATCACGGCCAGGTCCGCGGTGGGCGACAATTTTACCTTAGCGCCATGGATGCCCAGGATCTGCTCGCGCCCCCGCATGTCGGGCAGCGGCACCATCACCGTGCGGTCGAAGCGCCCCGGCCGGAGCAGGGCCGGGTCCAGCACGTCCACCCGGTTGGTGGCCGCGATGACGATCACGCCCTCGCTGGTATCGAACCCGTCCATTTCCACCAGCAATTGGTTGAGCGTCTGCTCGCGCTCGTCGTGGCCGCTGCCCAGGCCGGCGCCGCGGTGGCGGCCCACCGCGTCAATTTCGTCGATGAACAGGATGCAGGGCGCGTTCTTCCGCCCCTCCTCGAACAGGTCGCGCACCCGGCTGGCTCCCACGCCGACGAACATTTCCACGAATTCGGAGCCGCTGATGGTGAAGAAAGGGACGTTGGCCTCGCCGGCCACCGCCTTGGCCAGCAGGGTCTTCCCCGTTCCGGGCGGCCCCACCATCAGCACGCCGGTGGGAATTTTGCCTCCCAGTTTGCGGAACTTGGAGGGGTCTTTCAGGAAATCAATGATCTCCACCAGGTCTTCCTTGGCCTCTTCCACGCCGGCCACGTCGGCGAAGGTGTGACGGCGTGCCTTCTCGTCCACCCGGCGGGCGCGGCTCTTGCCGAGGGAGAACAGGCGGTTGCCGCCTCCCTGCATGCGGCGGAGCAGGAAGACCCAGACGGCGATGATGAGGATGAACGGCCCCCAATGGAGGAAGATGGTGACGTACCAGGGCGACCCTGAATCGGGCCGCACGGTGATGTTGACGTTGTTCTTCCGCAGGACGGAGATCAGGCCGGGATCCCTGGGCGCTGTGAGGGAGAAGTTCGAGCCGTCAATCCGCTGGCCGTTAATGCGGCTGCCGGTGATGGCCACGTTCATCACCTGCCCCTGCTGCACGCTCTGCAGAAAATCGCTGTAGAGGATTTCCGGCGGCGCGCTCTGCTTTTTGGTCAGCACCTGCATGATCAGAACCGCCACCACGATGATCACGAGCCCGATGATGAAATTCTTGTTTCTGGGATTCACGGCGAACGCTTCCGAAGAAAGAACAGGCCTCCGCGCGGCCCGGAAAGCTGCAAAGAGAGGAAGGCGGGAACCGCCCAAGCCGGCGGCCGTCGCCCGGATAACCGCTGCGGGGCCGCCTTTCCGGTGCCCCTGCCCACCGTCCAAGTATAGATTTGACCCGGTGGGAAGTCAAACCCTGCCTTCTACGGGGCCTTCTTGAACACCACGACGGCGTTGTGGCCGCCGAAGGCGAAGGAATTGGAGACGACGGCGTTGAGGGGCGCCTCGCGCGCCTCGTTGGGAACGTAGTCCAGGTCGAGTTCGGGGTCGGGGTCGGTGAGATTGATGGTGGGAGGGATCACGCCGTTGCGGATCGCCAACACCGAGGCCACCGCCTCGATCCCCGCGGAGGCGCCCAGGCTGTGGCCCACCATGGACTTGATGGAACTCACCGGGATGGCCCGGGCCCGCTCGCCGAACACGGCCTTGATGGCGCGCGTTTCCAAGGCGTCGTTGAGGGGCGTGGAGGTGCCGTGGGCATTGATGTAATCCACCTCCTCCGGGTTAAGTCCAGAATCGGCCAGGGCCAGCTCCATGGCCCGCGCGGCGCCACGGCCTTCCGGGTCGGGTGCGGTCAGGTGGTAGGCATCGGTGTTCTGGCCGTGGCCGGCCACCTCCGCCAGAATTTCCGCCCCGCGCTTTCGCGCATGGGAGAGGCTTTCCAGCAACAGCACGCCCGCCCCCTCGGCCAGGACGAATCCGTCGCGGGAGGCGGTGAAGGGGCGGCTGGCCCGGGGCGGATCGTCGTTGCGGGTGGAGAGCGCCCGCAGTTGCGCGTACCCTCCCACGGCGAAGGGGGTGATGGTGGCTTCGGTACCCCCCGCCACCATGGCGTCGGCCCGGCCCAGCCGGATCAGGTCCGCGGCGTTGGCGATGCTGTGGTTGCCCGACGCGCAGGCGGTGGTGATGCAGAGGTTCGGCCCCTGCAGCTTGAACTGAATGGCCAGGTTGGCCGCGGCCATGTTGGAAATGATGATGGGCACCGTGAGGGGGTGGAACCGGCCGGTCTCCAGGAATTTCTGGTGCTGGGTCATCAGGAACGGAAAACCGCCGATGCCCGTCCCCATGGAAACGCCGATTCGCTCCGGATTGACCCCCTGACTTTCCCCTCCCTCCGGCATCAGGCCCGCCTGCTCGAGCGCCTGCTTAGCCGCCGTCAGGGCGAACTGGGTGAAGCGATCCATCCGCTTGCCCAGCCTGGCGTCGAACGTGAAATCCTTCGCCTCCCCGGCGATCCGCACCTCATAGGGCGCCGGGTCGTAGGCGGAAATGGGCTCGATCCCGGAGCGGCCCGTGTGAAAGATGATGGGCAGGCCGATGCGCTCGCACTCGGCGCAGATCTCCATCACTTCGCGGTCGTAGGGATAGAAGCGCTGCATCTCGGGGTGGAGCTTCA
>JAPUJL010000354.1 GCA_027296185.1 SAR324 cluster bacterium
GGGGCAATTGGCCTTGGGGCTGGGGGCGCCCTCCCGGCAGGTGCACGACGTCTCCCCGGGGGCGGATCCGCCTATTGAGCCGATTAGGGGGCCGCTCGCCGGGGAAGAGGCTGCCGGCACCCCGCCCTCGGGCGCCCTGCCGGTCGCTCCCGCTCCGCCCCCCCATGGCCCGGCTTCCACGGCACAGGCCCCCGCCGGAGCGGAGTCCGTTGGGATGGCCGGGGAGGGGATGGCGCAGGATGGCACCGCCGGAGACGCGTTGGCGTCCGAGACGCTCCAGGTCAACCCCCTGGACGGTGGCGGTTTCCAGTTCCAGCCGGTCAGCGGGCTCATCGGCGATCCCGCGCTGCCCGTGGCCCTGGCGGACGGCACGGCGGTGCTGGGTCAGCTGGCGGCGACGTACCTGCTCGTGCAGCGGGGAGACGCCCTGATGATCGTCGATCAACACGCCGCCCACGAGCGCATCCTGTTCGAGCGTTACCGGGGCCAGTATTACGGGGGCCACATGACCACCGAGCGCTACCTGCTGCCCGAGACCCTCGAGCTGAGCGCCCAGAACGCCCTGTTGCTGGAGCAGTACCTCTCCGAGTGGAAACGGATGGGCTTCGAGATCGAGCCCTTCGGCAAGCATACCTACGTGATCCGCGAGGTGCCGGCCCTGATTTCCGGCAAGGACGTCACCCGGCTGGTGCTGGAGGTGCTGGACGAGCTGGCGCTCTTCGGCCAGAGCGGCCGGCTGGAGGAGGTGTTCAACGAAATCATGGAGCGGGTGGCCTGCCACTCCGCCGTGCGCGCGGGGGACCCCCTCGGCCGCGAGGAGATGGAGGCCCTGGTGGCCCAGCTGAGTGGGCTGGACATCAACCTCTACTGCCCCCACGGGCGGCCGGTCTGGATCGAAATCTCCCCCCGGGAGTTGGAACGGCGTTTCCGCCGGACCGTGTAGCGGCCTCTTTAGCCGTCCATCCAGCGGGCGGGGCCCCTTATCGCCAGCGGCGGAAGGGGGCCCGTGCCGCGGGGTGGGGGTCCGTGCTGCGGGGGGATCGGGATTGGACGGGAATCGAGCGCCGCGGCGCGGAAGGGGCTAGCGGGCCTCTTCCTGGGGAGCCGGTGCCGGTGCCTCGGCCACCCTGGCGGAGGAGGATTGGACCACCATGTTCCGCCCCCGCTCCTTGGCCAGGTAGAGGCACTCGTCGGCCACCTTGATCAGTTCCTCGCCGGTCTGGGCATCCTCGCCCCAAGTGGAAACCCCGAAGCTCGCCGACACCAACCCCAGGGGCTGCTTCTTGCCGTTGGGAAAGTCGTGCTCGCTGATGGCGCGCCGCACCTTCTCGGCGATCACCACGGCCATCTCCTTCTTGGTCTCGGGCAGCACGATGGTGAACTCCTCGCCGCCGTAGCGCGCGGGGAGGTCCGAGGTGCGCACCGAATTGGCCAGGATGCGCGCCACCCCTTTCAGCACCTCGTCGCCCAACTGGTGGCCGTTGGTGTCGTTGTAGTGCTTGAAGTTGTCCACGTCGATCATGATCAGCGAGCAGGGCTTCTTGGTCTGGCGGGAGTAATTGACCTGGGTCTCCAGGAAGCCGTCGAAGTTCTTGCGGTTGGCGAGCTTGGTCAGCCCGTCGGTGAAGGCCTGCCGCTGGGCCAAATCCATGTTCTGGTGCAGGGATTCCTCGCGCCGGTGGGCCTGAATCATGGAGTTGATCTTGAACTGCAGATCGAAGATCGAATAGGGCTTGGCCAGAAAATCGGTCACCCCGCGCTCCATCGCGATGGTGCGCTCGGCAAAGTCCTGGTACAGCGTGCTCGTCGCCAGCACCGGGCAGGCGTGGCGGCGGTCCTGCACCAGGGTGGCGACGACGCGGTGGTTGGTCCAACCCGGTTCGCCGATTTCCGGGTCCAGAATCACCAGGTCCGGCCGGAAGTCCTCGTAGTTCTCCAGGAACTCGAAAGGATCCTCCGTCTCCAGGATCACCGAGCCCGGCCACAGGTGCTCGATCACGCCGCGAATGATGAGCCGGTCGATTTCCCGCTCGTCGGCGATCATGATCCGGTTGGGCCGCTCCGCCCCTTCCTTCTGGGTGCGGGGCAGCAGGATCCAGATGCGCGTCAGCTCGCCGTCCTTGAGGAATTGTAGCGAGCCCTGGTAGCGCGAGATCACCTTGCGGGCCAGGGGCAGGCCGATCAGCAGGCTCATCTGGCTCTGGTTCCTCAGGTTCACCGGCATGTTCATCAGGCTGGGGCCGGTATAGCGGATCTCCAGGTGCACCTGCTCGGTGATCTCCATCAGGTACCCCTCCACGATCAGCTTGGAGCGGGGACGCGCCACCATCACCGCCTGCTCCAGCAGCAGATTGAGCATCACCTTGAACTGTTGCGCATCGCCGGACAGGGTGAGCGGCTCCTCGGGCAGGCGCAGCTCGACGATCAGATTCCGGCGCTCCGCCTTGGGTGCCAGCTCCTGGCACACCTGCTCCACCACTTCCTTCAGGTTCAATTCCGCGTCCACCACCGACTGCATTTCCTGCTGCAGGTCGATCAGGTGGTTGATGTTTTCCGAAATCGCCCGGAGGAACGCCGCCTGATCCTGAATGGAATTCACGTGGCTCACCACGTCCGGCCGCAGGGGCCGGCTGAACATGTCGATCAGCTTGGTGGAGTGGTTGAGAATCTTGCGGATCGGCGCGATGAGCTCGCCGGAGATCACCGTGAGGCTTTCCATCTTCAGGCGGTCGCTACGCTGCAAGGCCTGATAGGTCTCCTCCAGGTTCGCGAGGGTCTTGCGGATCTCCTCGTTCTTCAGGGCGATCGACCGCTCCTGGGCCCGCTCGTGGGTGATGTCGCGCAGTTGGTACGTGAGCGCGATGGTACCGCCCTCTTTGCCGAAGATGGGCGTGATCGTCGCGTGGAACACCAGCTGCTTGGGTTCCGTGCCGCGCCGCCATTCCCCGGTCCAGGGGAGCTTGGATACGCCCGGCTCGTAACCGCCGAGGGAGAATTCCTCGACCAGCGAATCGATGGGCTTGCCGGCAAGGGCGCGCGCTTTCTTGTCGAACAGGCGGGCTGCCTCGGGATTGACCCGTTGCACCGTGCCGTCCGGCTCGGTGACCAGCACCGCGTCGTTGCTCAGCTCCACCACCTTGGAATAGAGCAGCACCTCCTGCAGCCGGTCCTCGATCTCGCCCTCCAGCCGCACGTTGCTGGAGGCCATCTCCTGGGCCTTGCTCACCGCGTCCTCGTACAGCCGCGCCTTGAGCGAGGTTTCCCGGAGCTTCACGGCCATGATGTGGTTGAAGACGTTCAGGAATTGCGAGACGAGCTTCGGATCGGCGTCGGGATCCTTGACCACGGCGGCGGAGACCCGCACCACCTTGGCCGGAGTATCGGCGCGCACGTCGGCGGATCGGGGCGCGGCGCTGACCACGGCGAACTCGCCGATGATGTCCCCGGGGTCGCCGAGCTTGAGGATCGCCTTGTCTCCCGAGTAGACCCCCGCGGTTCCCTCCAGGAGGAAATAGACGTCCTCGTCGTGGGCCCCCTCGCGGATGAGCAGGGTTCCCGCGGGCACCTCCAGGTAGACCGAACCGAGCAGGAGCTCCCGCAGGTACTCCTCGTTCATGGCGCGGAAGTAGTGGCTCTCCTTGAGCGTGCCGAGGACGCTTTTGAGGAGCTTCGGGTCTTCCCGCAGCGCCGTCTCACGGGTCGGGGCCGTGTCCGCAGCGCTGGATTTTTGTGGGGAGGATCGAGCCACGTCGGTTTACCGGTCCGGGTTGCGTGCAGCCCAGCGGGCGCAATGGGTGGAGTATTTCACTGGGCGGCCCCCCCAATGCAAAGCGGTTCGCGCTTGCCGCATTAACGGTAACGTAGCATCATACCGGTCTGTTGCGATTTGCGCCACATTTTGCCGGAATTTCCCCGCGCTGGCCGGCTCCCCTTCCGCCACGGCCCCGCCATGACTTACCGTTCGCTGCCCCAAACGGACTTTCCCGTCTGGGTGTGGGGCGAGATCGACGAGCCCCAGGCCGCCCGCCAGGTGCGCAATATCGCCACACTGCCGACGCTTTTTCACCACATCGCCGTGATGCCCGACGTCCACTTCGGCATCGGCGCCACCGTGGGTACGGTGATCGCCAGTGACCGCGCCGTGATCCCCGCCGCGGTGGGGGTGGACATCGGCTGTGGCATGGCCGCCGTGCGGTTGCCCCTGGAGCGCGCTCAACTGGAGGCCGGCGGGCGCCTCGGAGCGCTCCGCCACAGCATCGAGCGTGCCATTCCGCTGGGCTTCCATCAACACCGTCCCAAGCGGGTGAGTGTCCGCGCCCGCGCCTGGGCGGCGGAGCGGCTGGCGCCCGGCAAGTTGCGGGCGCCCTTGCCCCGGGCGGTGCTGGATAAGGCGCTGCTGCAGATCGGCACCCTGGGCGGCGGCAATCACTTCATCGAAATCTGCGCCGACGAGCGCGGGCGGGGCTGGGTGTTGCTCCATTCGGGTAGCCGGCACATCGGCAAGCAGCTCGCCGACTGGCACATCGAGGCCGCCAAGGCGCTCCTGACCCGCAAGAACCGGCTCAAGGCCCTGCCCGACGCCAACCTGGCCTATTTCGAGCGGGGGGAGCCGGAATTCGAGGACTACCTCGCCGACCTGTTCTGGGCCCAGGCCTACGCCCGGTTCAACCGGGACGAGATGATGCGCCGCATCCTCGCCCAGATCGCCCGGCATTATGGCAGCGAGCTCGGTCTGCCCGCCCATCCCGGCGGCCCTTCCGAATTCGATGAGTTCAATCATATCAATGAAATCCATGGGTCCGCTGCCGACAAACGTAGCAAGGATGATGCCGTGGTGGCGGAATGGGTGCGGGAACGGGTCG
>JAPUJL010000355.1 GCA_027296185.1 SAR324 cluster bacterium
GTGACGTACACGTTCAACCGGATTCCGTCGCCGACCGGTCCGATCACGTGGCGTGTCCCGAGCGTTGCGTTAAACGAGAACAGGTGTTCGATTTGGTGTTCGATCATGCCGTTGTCTCCTCTATCTTTGCTGTCTCCTTGACACCCACCGGGATCGACCCGAGAATTACTCAACCGGCTGCACCACCGCCTGAATCCGGTTCACCCGCCGCGAATTTCCAGGCTTCACCGGCGCCCCGTCGGGCCCTCCGCGGCGGAAACGCCCCATTCATAGGATCCGCAATGATCGATCTGTACACCTGGCCGACGCCCAATGGACAAAAGGTTTCCATCATGCTGGAGGAAATCGAGTTGCCCTATACCGTGATCCCGATCGACATCGGGAAGGGCGACCAGTTCCAGCCCGAGTTCCTCAGGATCAGCCCCAACAACAAAATGCCGGCCATCGTCGATCAGGACGGGCCCGGCGGAAAACCCTACCCCATGTTCGAATCGGGGGCGATCCTCATGTACCTGGCGGAAAAGACCGGCCGGTTCATGCCCCAGGACGTGCAGGGACGCTACGACGTGGTGCAATGGCTCATGTTCCAGATGGGCGGGATCGGCCCCATGCTCGGTCAGGCGCACCACTTCCGCAATTACGCCCCGGATAAGATCCAATACGCCATCGACCGCTACACCAAGGAAGCGGGACGGCTCTACGGCGTGCTGAACCGCCGGCTGGCCGACCGGGAATTCCTGGCCGGCGAGCTCTCCATCGCCGACTTCGCCTGCTATCCGTGGATTTGCCTCTATGAGCGCCAAGGCCAGGACATCGACAAGCTCCCTAACCTGAAGCGGTGGATCGACGTGCTGAAGGAGCGGCCCAAGCTGCGCCAGGGCTTCGACGTGCTACGGGACCAGCGGCGGCAAGGGCCCATGACCGACGAGGCCAAGCGCATACTCTTCGGGGACGAGCAGTACCGGGAACACGCGCAATAGGAACGGGCGCCACTTCGCACGCCGCGGGCCGGGGCTTAGCGGTTCGCGGAGGTGTTCCGCTCTCCGCCGCGCTCCCGAATGGCCCGCCGCAGCCGCTCCGGCGTGATGGGCAGGGTGTCCACCCGCACCCCGACGGCGGCATGGATCGCGTTGGCGATAGCCGCCTGCACCGGGACGATGGGCGGCTCGCCGATGCCCTTGGCGCCGAAGGGGCCATCCGCCGCGGGCCGCTCCACCAGCACCGCCTCGATGGGGGGCACGTCGGTCGCGCTGGGAATCTTGTAGTCCAGAAAGTTGGGGTTGGCCATGCGCCCGTCCCGGAAGATCAACTCCTCGCTGAGCGCCATCCCCACCCCCTGGACGACGGCTCCGTGGATTTGCCCCTCGACCGCGACGGGGTTGATGGCGACGCCCACGTCCTGGGCGGCGCAGTAGCGGAGCAGCCGCACCTGGCCCGTCTCGGGGTCCACCTCCACGTCCGCCACGTGAGCGCCGAAACCCGGCATGCGCTTGTAGGCCCCCGTGGAACCGTGCCCCACCACCGGACCGCTCACGTTCATCGCCTTGCCGAGGAGCGCCGGAACCGCCACCGAGCGCCCCGGCTCGCCCCGCACCCGCACCTGCCCGCCCACCAGCTCCAATCGTCCGGGTGCCGCGTCAAGGGCCTCCACGGCCAGATCGAAGAGCTGGTCGCGAACGTGGTGGGCGGCGCGTAACGCCGCGTCGCCCATGCTCTTGAGCGCCTGGCTGCCCGCGGAAATGGTGGAGTGAGGCGCGCTTTCCGTATCGAGGGTCTGCACCGTGACCTGTTCCATGGGCAGGTCCAGCGCTTCCGCGACGATCTGGGCCAGGGCCGTGTGCACGCCGGTGATATCGACGACGCCGGTGAGCAGCGAGGCGGAGCCGTCCTCGTTGAGCTTCAGCACCGCTGCGGAGGCCATCCCCCCCACGTTCCAGTTTCCGAGGGCGAAGCCCCGGCCCCGGTTGGGCGCGGGACTGGCTTCGGAGGGCCGGTAGCCGGACAGCTCGAGACCGGCGTCCATGGTTTCCAAGGCCATCACATTGCGCAACTCGACGCCCGCCAGCGAAACATGGCCTTCCGGCATGACGTTTTTGCGCCGGAACTCCAGGGGGTCCCAGCCCATGGCCTCGGCGATCCGCTCCATTTCCGACTCGATGGCGAAGTTGGTCTGGGGTCCGCCTGGGGCGCGGAAGGCTCCGCAGGGCGGCTTGTTGGTGTAGACGCAACGCACCGCGATCCGCAGGTTCGGAATACGGTATGGCCCCTCCGCGAACTGGGGCAGGGACCAGGACATCAACACGCCGCCGTGGGCGTAGGCCCCGCTGTCCAGCACGATGTCTATCGTTCGCGCCACGAGCTCGCCCTCGGCGTTGACCCCGGTCTTGATCGCGATGTGCATCCCCGAGCGGGGCGTGCCGCAGAGGAAGTCCTCCCGCCGGTTCATGGCGATCCGCACCGGGCGGCCGCTCTTGCGCGCCAGGGCCGCGGCGGCGACTTCGTCCTGGAGGGAAATCTTCCCGCCGAATCCCCCGCCCACCTCGGTGGGCACCAACCGCACCCGGTTGTGGGGAACGCCCAGGGCATCCGCGATCAGCCCCCGCAGGCCGAAGGAGCCCTGGGTGGTCGAGTGCACGGTGTAGGAGCCGTCGGGGTTGTAAATCCCCAGGCAGGCGTGAGGCTCCAGGTAGGCGTGGTGCACCATCTCGGTGCGGTACGCATGCTCGAATACCCGCTCACATTTGTCGAATGCGGCTTCGGGATCGCCCCGCGAGAGGCTGTTCTTCGAGCAGACGTTGCCGCCCTCCGGCACCGCGGCGGTGACCACCCGGTATTGGAGCAGCTCCGGATGCAACACCGCCGCCCCCGGCGCCAGCGCCGCGAAGGCGTCCATCACCGCGGGCAGGGGCTCGTATTCGACGGTTAT
>JAPUJL010000356.1 GCA_027296185.1 SAR324 cluster bacterium
GTAACAGGATAAGAGGCCGGGGGGCGGGGGGGCGCTGGCGGCGGGGGCTCATGACTCATCCTTGTGGGAAGATCGGGGCGCGGCCGGCGCCGCGCGCCGCCGCTCGGGATGCCGCCCAGAGACTATCCGATGCGAGTCGAAGTATACTGGAAGTCCGCGCGAAATTCATCTCGCCGACGATTCTCGCCATGACGGAGATTTCGAGAAAAATGCCGGTTTATGCTTGGCAATGTCCAATCAATATCCAATGATGGTACTTCTATAGAACGCATGCGAACGCTGGGATTTGCGGTTGGAGAAGAGCGGTGAAGCGTCAAACCAAGGACGTATCGGTCAAGGACGCCGCCGAACTGCTGCGGGTGTCGGAGAAGACCGTCTACCGCTGGATCCGCCAGGGGGTGATCCCGGCGTTTAAGTTCCAGGGCCAGTACCGCTTCGAGCGCACCGAGCTGGAATCGTGGGCCCGCTACAAGCGGATCGGAAGCGCCTTCACCCCCCGCGCAGCCCCGGGCGGAGAGGAGCCCGTCGACCTGGCTGCCGCCATTCGCCGGGGAGGCATCCACTACAAGATCGAAGGCGGCACGCCGGCGAAAATCTACCGCGCCATCGTGGAGATTTTCCCCATCGATCCGCCCCACGATCCCGGCTTCCGGGATACGCTGGCCCAGACCTTGACCGAGCGGGAGGCGCTGGCCTCGACCGGCATCGGCCATGGGCTGGCGATCCCCCACCCCCGCCATCCCCGCGACTGGGGACTGGGCGAGCCGGTCGTGGGTGTCTTCTTCCTGGAGCGTCCGGTGGACTTCCAGTCCTTCGACGGCGAGCCGGTGAGCGTCTTGCTCGTGGTGCTCTGCGCCACCGTGAAGGGCCATCTGCAGATGCTGGCGCAGGTCTCCCACCTGCTCCACGTTCCGGAGACCCGGGAATTCCTGAAAACCGTCCCGACGCGCACCGAGCTAATGGAGCGCATCGCCACGATCCGGCCCACTGAGAATGCAAAAAGCCCCGCCAAGTGAAGGCACCGCCCGCGGCCTGCGCTTCCACCGCACCTCCGCCCGCGAGGCCGCGATGCTCATGGTGCTCGCGGTGGGCGTGGGGCTCGCGGGGGGTGTGCTGGCCGTGGCGCTCAATACCTCGGTGCATGGCGCCACCCAATGGCTGGCTCAGTTTCACGGCCGCTGGTGGCTGATTCCCGTACCGGCGGTGGGCGCGGCGCTCTCCGCGGTGTTCCTGCGCAACCTTTTGCGGGACGAGGGGGGCCACGGGGTTCCGGAGATGATCCGCGCCGCGACCCTCCGCGGCGGGGCGCTCAGCAGCCGGCTCATCTATTCCCGCTTGATTTCGAGCTTTCTCACGGTCGCCTCGGGCGGCTCGGCGGGACTGGAGGGACCCATCGCCACCAGCGGCGGCGCCCTGGGCAGCACCGTCGGGCGCCTGTTCCGCTTCAACGAGCGCTGGCGCACCCTGCTGCTCGCCTATGGCGTGGCGGGGGCCATCGCGGTGATCTTCAACGCGCCGCTGACCGGCACGGTCTTCGCGCTGGAAGTGATCCTGGGGGAATGGAGCGCGCTGTCCATCCTGCCCACGGTGGCCGCGGCGGTCTCGGCGACTCAGTTCAGCCGCGTCGTGTTGGGCAATCAGATCGCCTTCACCCATGGGGAGTTCGCCTTCGGCACGGTGGATCTGATCGCCTGTGTGGCGCTGGGCATGGCCGCTGGGCTAATCTCCGTCGGCTTCGCCCGGAGCCTCACCTGGAGCGAGACGCAGTTCGCACGCATTCCCTGGCCCGCCTGGAGCAAGGCCGCACTGGGCGGGCTGATGGTCGGCGCGGCGGCCTTCGCCATGCCGGACACCCTGCCCTCGGTGCTGCACGACGGCTATGGCGCGATCCAGGCGTTTCTCAGCGAGGGATCGGATCTGCTGCTGGTGTGGGTGGCGGTGTTCGTTGCGGTCAAGTTCGCGGCCTGTTGTCTCACCCTGGGCAGCGGCGGCTCGGGTGGGGTCTTCGCCCCCAGCCTGGTGCTGGGCAGCGCCACGGGCTTCGGCTTCGGCCAGTTGGTGCGGGCGGTGCTGCCCGGCGCGGTGCTGGCCTCTCCTTCCGCCTATGCGTTGGTGGGGATGGCGGGCATGGTGGCGGGCGTCATGCACGCGCCCCTCACCGGGATGTTCCTGGTGCTCGAGGTGACCGGGGGCTACTCGCTGATCCTGCCCCTGATGATCGCCTCGGTGCTGGCCATGTTGGTCAGCTACTATTTCGACGTGGGCTCGGTCTACACCCGGGAGCTGATCCTGGGCGGGGCGCTGGCCCGGCGGGGCTCCGACCTGCACCTGCTGCAGTCCATGCAGTCCCGCGAGCTGATGGACGCCGATCCCACCGTCATCCACGAGGACATGCTGCTGGGCGAATTCATCGAGCTGTTCAAGCGGGCGCGGCGCAACCTCTTCCCCGTCGTCGAGCGGGAGACCGGCCGCTGGCTGGGCGTGGTGCAACTGGACGAGATCCGGCCCTATCTGTTCGACCAGAGTCTCTATCCGATCATGACCATGGGCGAGGTGATGCACACCGACCTGCCCACCATCGATGCGGCCGAATCCGCCTACTCGGCCATCCAGAAGTTCGAGGCCTCCGGCGCCTGGTCCCTGCCGGTGATCGAGGAGGGCCGCTTCCTGGGCATGATGTCCAAATCTAC
>JAPUJL010000357.1 GCA_027296185.1 SAR324 cluster bacterium
GGGCAACTGGCCGTGGCCTGCCTCGATCTGTACGAATCCACCTTCGAGACCCGCTGGTTCGAGACGGCGCTGGAACTGATGCGGGAGATCGACCGCCTCTTCCGCAACGACGCGGGCTCGTACTACGACACCGGCTCCGACGGCGAGTCGCTCATCGCCCGCACCGTGGACGGCACCGACGGGGTCGAGCCCTCCGGCAACAGCGCCGCCGCCCTGGCCGCGCTGCGGCTCCATGCCTACGGGGTGCGGGGAGGCTTCGAGGAGAACGCGCTGCGCATCTTCTCCGGATTCCGCCCTGAACTCGAGCAGACGGGGATCAGCTTCGCCGCCATGCTCGGCGCGCTGGACTTCCATCTGGCCCCGCCGGCGGAGGTAGCGATCGTCGGCGATCCCGCAGCCGCCGAGACCCAGGCCATGCTGGCGCTGATGCAGACCCGCTTCCACCACGCCACGGTGGTGGCCTTCTCCCCCCCGGACGAGGTCGAGGCGCGCGGCAAAATCGTTCCGCTCCTGGCCGGACGCGAGGCGGTCGGCGGCAAGCCCACCGCCTACCTCTGCCGCGACATGGCCTGCCGGCTCCCCGTCCACACGGCGCAAGAGCTGGAAAAGCAGTTGAAAGAAGGGTAGGCGGACCCGCCCGGCATCCCATCCGAAACAGCTTGCGGGGGATCGAGAATCCCCCGCGCCCCCTGTTCAGGGGCAAGAACAACGGACGTTGGGGCGGTCGGGGCGCCTCGCGAGGCGACCCATGCGCTTCGATCTTTTCGGTGAAAATTTGACGGCGGGCCTACCTCGCGACAATGGTCTCGTCCTCGTCCTGGCCCATCATGCGGGAGAATCGGACCACATCCGCCATCAAGTTAGCGGCGAATTTCCGTCTGCCGGTGGGTTCCATGACCCTTTGCTTACTTCAGCCCAGCCTGACGCAGGCTGTCGACTATGCGGTTGAATTGCACCGGGTCTTCATAAGGAAACGCCTTCCGGCCCCATTGGCCAGCGAAGGCGTCAACCGAGAAATCGGGGTGCCTAGCGAGGAGCTCTGTCGCCTCCGCCCGGGCCTCGTCGTGCCGGCCGTCGGCAACGCAGGCGGTAACCAGCCGGATGCGGGTAAACAGAATTTCCGGTTCATATTCGAGGTAATCCCTCGAAACCTCGATGGACTCTTCGTGGCGCCCCAGTTGCCAGTACGCGTCGGCAAGCCCCCACCAGATCAGGTTTTGCCGCGCCGAACGGAGCGGGGCGAGACGTGCCGCTTTCTCGAGCTTCACCACGCCCTCCTCCGGCCGTCCGGATTGCACCAGGCTCCAACCAAGTAACCCATTCACCGCTCCGCCATTGGGATCGAGCTCTACCGCCCGCCTCCCGGAAGCGATAGCCCGGTCGTGCCGCCCCTTTCTCAATTCGATGCGACCGAGTACGGCGTGGGCGAAGGCCACGGAATCATCGAGAGCCAGGGCCTTGTGCTCCAATTCGACGGCCCGCTCCATGTCGGCGTCGGGGTTATCGGACCAGCCAAATATCGCTTGAACGAGATAGATTACACCCAGATAAGCGTAGGCCAAAGCATAGCCGGGATCCAGATCGACGGCTTTCAGGAAATATGGCCGCGCCAACGCGTGATCGTCCCGCGTGAAGCTCTGAAAATGCTCCCACCCTTTCATAAAATATTCGTAAGCTTCCACATTTTCAGTGGAATTTCGCCAAACGCGAGCCTCCTCCCCACGAATCAATTTAACATCCAGCTCGGTTACGATCTTGCGGGTGATCTCATCCTGGATGGCGAAGATATCTTGCAGGTCCCTGTCGAATTGCTCGGCCCAAAGATGATCGCCCCCAACGGCGTCGATGAGCTGTGCGGTGATTCGAACCCGGTTACCGGCCTTTTGCACGCTTCCCTCCAACACGTAGCGCACGCCCAGTTCCCGGCTGACTCGGCGCACGTCAACCGGCTGGCCCTTGTAAGTAAAGACGGAGTTGCGGGAGATGACGAATAGGTTCGAGAGCTTGGAAAGGCTGGTGATGAGGGTCTCGGTCATCCCATCCGCGAAATACTCCTGCTCCCGATCGCCGCTCATGTTCACAAAGGGCAGCACGGCGATGGAGGGCTTATCGGGAAGCGGAAGGGCGGCTTCCTGGGTGGACTCGGTAGGCGGCTGGCCGGGGAGGAGATACCAGGCGACGGCGCCCGCCACCACGATAACGCCCGCTACCGCGGCCGCCAGACCCACCTTCCACGAGCCCATCGCGCCGCGGATGCCTTTCCCCGCCGCTGGCGCAGCCGCGATGCCCTCGGAGAGCACGCGGAAGGCGGGGACGGGGTCGGCGATGTTCTTCACCTGCTGGCGGCCCATGAACTCGAACTCCAGGCCCACCCGGCCTTTGACCTCGCCCTGGGCCTTGCCGGAGATCACGATGCCCCCCGGCTCCGCCAAGGCTTCCAGCCGCGCGGCAATGTTCACCCCGTCGCCGTAGATCGCCTGGTCGTCGGCCACGATGTCGCCCAGATTGACGCCGATGCGGAATTGCATCCGCCGGTCGCTTGGCAACTCGGCGTTGCGCTGGGCGAACTCCCGCTGCACCTCCACCGCGCACTGCACCGCATCGACCACGCTGGCGAATTCGGCGAGGATCGAATCGCCCGGGGCGTTGACCAGCCGGCCCCGGTGCTTCCGGATGTGATCGTCGAAGGTCCGGCGGAATGCCTTCAACTGGGCGACGGTGGCCTCGTCGTCCTGGCCCATCAGGCGGGAATAGCCCACCACGTCCGCCATCAGAATGGCGGCCAGCCGGCGCGTGGCGTCTCCGGATTCCGTCATGGCTCCCCCATGGATGGGTTCAACGGAATGGGGTGCAAAGTGGACCGAGCCTACTGTTAGGTAAGGCGCCCGGTCAAGGCGCCGCGGCCGGGAGCCGAAGTAGGGGCGCTAGGAAGCCGGGGAGCGCTGGGATCGAATCGTGTTGCGGGCGGGTGCCCCAGCACCCAAAGCGAAACGCCGCGCAACCCGATGGGCAGCGCGGCGTTTGCGAATCCTGCAAACGTCGAAAATTACTCGGCGCAGTACAGAGTCACTTCAAAGTTCATGTTGATTTCTTCGTACGTGAACATAGCTCTTCTCCATGCATGGGTTCCGAGACCGCCCGCCGCTTCCCGAAGCGTCGGGCGCGGGATTTCTCGTCTTCAGGGACGGCAGCCGGGCGTACCCGGCAATCCATCCCAGTGGAGACTTTACAAGTCGCGTGCCAAGCCGATTACTTGCTCGTATATCGTTGTTATCGAAACACTTCTCTGGAAATTCGGCGGACGCCCCGGCCACCCTGCTGAGCGGAATGCGCGCGAATTCGCCGATCATGCTGGGCGGAATCCGCTCAGTCCGGTGCGGAAGAAGCCCAGTGCGCTTCTTCACGTTTTCATCAAACTTAGATAGGCAAGAACCTCGGTTCGAACACCGTGCTCAGCGTGGCGGCGTGCACCTGAACTGGGAATTCGGCCTTTGCGCGCGGGCCTGTCGGCTCAGCGGGACCGTTCGGCGCCCTGCTAGCGGACCCGGCTTCGGCGCTCCGCGTCCCGTTGCGCCCCCTGCTGTTCCTCGATCAGCCGGACTTGCTCGCGGACGCGTTCGCGTTTCTCCGCGTTCCATCCGTCGATGGGCAAGCCGCGCATGACGGGGGTGCTGGCCGGCAAGACTTCCTTGTAGGCGTTGTTCAGGCTGCCGTCGATGAGCATCCCGTGCTCGTCAAGTTTGAAGCGGACGACGGTCAATTCCTGCCGCAGCCGCTCCAGCATCACCTGACCCGAAAAGATTTCGCCCAGGTCGTGTTTGCCGGTCACCTTCACGAACACCGGCACCGGCAGGGGGTCTCCGAAATTGTGGAACATGTGCACGTTGACCGTGTATTCGCCCGGCTCCCGGGTGCGCACCGAGATCGTCTCGTAGTTCAACTCCGCCGCGTCCTCGCGCTTGCCCCGGTCATCGCGCTCCAGGTTCAGGCTGCCGGTGGTGGTGTGAACGCCCCAGCCCACGGGAATGCCGTCGGGGCCCATGGTCCACAGGTCCACGTCGTATTTGGTGCCGGTGGGCCAGATGGCCTCGATGACGATTTCGGCGACCTGAGCGGTTTGGCCGTGCTTGGCCGGCGGGCCGATGAGAAAGCTGATCAGGAAGATCAGCACCACCAGCCCCAGCACCATCAAAAACAGCATGTCGCGGAACACCGTCCCCGCCGTGTCCAGCTCGGGAATGCCAAAGTCGAGTCGATCCATAAGCCTTCTTCCGGCGGGGCCGGGGCTCTCGCGCATCGGGGACGGGTTATCCCGCCTGGTCCGCATCCTGGGTCACGAGGGACAGGAGCTGAATTCCGTGTTAGCCGATCCGGCCGGGGTACCGGCCGGCACGGCGACTTGGGCGGCCGCCGGGGGTACGACTCCGCCCCGGCCGCAACCCTCTGGTCAACGGCGGAGGCCATCGTAGCAGAATTGGGAGCACAGGCAAAAGGCGCCCGGCTTCATTCCCGGAGCGATCCGCCGGCCGGCCGGCGGCCGAGCGCCTCGGAGCGGATTTCGCCCGCCGCTCACACGCCGTCGACTGCGGAGGACCGCGGGCCCAGCGGCCCATCGCTCGCAGCGGCCGGAGTCTCTCCGGGCGTCAATGGCCGGTGCTGGGAAAACGACAGGTGGGTGCGGCCGTGCCCCAAGGAGGGGGAGCCGGGGCTACTTGAAGTCGATGGAGGCCAGATCGCCCATGAATATCTCGTAATTGCCGAACTTGGTGACCGCGTAACACTTGCTGGTCGCCTCGATGGTGAGGGCCAGGGTCTCTCCGCTTTTCAGTAACGCCTCGACATTGACCACCTCCGGCGTGGCGCCGGGATTCATCCGCATCGAGCGCAGCTTCTCGAAGGGAATGGTGATGGTGGCGTTCCCGAACTTGGCGCGCACGTGGACGTTGCCTTCCCAGGTGAAGCGCTCGCCCTCCAGAGTGTTGTTCTGGGTATCGGTGAGGGTCACGGTGTAGCTCTTGCTCGGGATGGGGATATCCCCCTCTGCCCCTTGGTCGCCGCCACCGAGGCCCATCAACGCCACGGCTAAGGCCGCCAGCGCCAGCACCTTGCCACACCGGATTGCCGCTTCGCCTGTCCGCCAGTTCATCGCTCTCGCTCCGGAAGTGGGCGGGGCGCCTCGCCCGGCCCGCGGGACCGCAAACCGCCCCGCCGACGCGGGGCGAAACGCGGTGCATTGCCCTGGATTTATGCGGAATTCATGCCAGATGCAACCGCGTTTCGCCCCGTCCCACGGGTCAGAAGGTGGCCCCGGCGCCCGCGAAAAACGCCTGGCCGCGGCTGCCGAACCCGAAGGCCTCCTCGTACTCCTCGTCGAGCAGAT
Source organism: SAR324 cluster bacterium (assembly GCA_027296185.1). Taxonomy (GTDB): domain Bacteria; phylum SAR324; class SAR324; order SAR324; family JACQKK01; genus JAPUJL01. The sequence continues at coordinate 5,381 of JAPUJL010000357.1, forward strand.
TCTCCACGCGGCCGAAGAGCCGCACCCCCTCCAGAATCTCCCAGGCCGCGGTGAGGGTCACGAGGGTGTAGGCCTCCAGCGTGACGCGCTCAAATGTGGAGAAATCCATATCCCGCCGCTCGCCCACGTGTACCTCGTGAAGCCCGAACCGGAGCGACTCGACCGGCCGATAGGCAAGGTTCACGGAAAATTTGTTCTCCGGCCGGCGGAGCAGGGAGCGGCCCGTGCTCTTGTCCTCGGTGACGGTGCGGGTGAATCCCAGATCGGCCCGAAACGTCGCTGCGGGCACGATGGACACGGTCCACTCGTAACCGTGGGCTTCCGCCTCGGCGCTGTTTTCGAGGCCTCCCGCGCCAAAGGCGATCAGATCCTCAAATTCGTTGACGAAGTAGGTAACGTCGAGGACGAGCCGGCTACCGAGGAAAGGTTGTTCCACGCCCGCGTCCCAGCCGACGCTCCGCTCGGGCTTGAGGTCCGGGTTGCCGAAGGGAGGAGCGGAATAGAGCTCGATGAGGCTTGGCGCCCGAAAGCCCGTGCCATAGGTGGCCTTGAGCTTGGTCCCCGTGCCGGGCACCAAATAGGCCGCCGTGACCCGCTCGGTTTGCTGCGTGCCGAAGTCGCTGTGTTCGTCCACGCGCACGCCGACCGTGGCGAAGAAGCTATCCGCGAACGCGAGTTGATCCATAATGTAAATGCTGTCGATGGTGGCGGATTTCTCGGGAAATCGGCTCTCGAAGGTGCCGAATTCGCTTTCGAATAAGAATTCCGAGCTTCCGGTCTCTTTCTGCGTTTCAATTCCCACCACCAGGGTGTTGGTCTCGTGGAGGAAGAGGTTGTGCTGCCAGTCCGCCTTGGTCAGCGTCGCGTCCAGGGTGCTGCGTGAGCTGTTGTCGGGATGGGAAGTGTCCGTATCGTTGCGCGAGGAGCGGTGATGATCGGCCACGGAGTAACCCAGGGTCTGCTCCCACAGCCCGTCGAACAAGGCCAGCCGGCCCTGCAGCCGATAGTAGCGCCGCTTGGTTTCCGAGTCGAAGTTGGGGTCGTCTTCGATGCCGAGCCCGAAGTCCTCGTCGAGCTCCTTCTCGCTATCCGTAGCGCGCAGGATCAGGTCGATGCGGAGCAACTCCGTGGGCTCCAGCCCCAGCCGCGCGGCGGCGGTGTTGCTGGAGAATCCGTCCCGCTCGGAATTACCCCGCGCCTCGCTGGCTACGGAGATTCCCGCCGTGCTGCGGCGGCTCAGGGTGAGGCTGTAATCGAAGATGCCCACGCCGCCACTGATGCCCGCGC
>JAPUJL010000358.1 GCA_027296185.1 SAR324 cluster bacterium
TGCATGTTGTTGTGGGAACCGTCGCCACCGGTGTAGTTGGTTTGCCTCGTATGGTTAAAACCCGTTCCGCCTTTACCTACCCAACCACTACCAGCGGTTTGATTTGGACAGCCCAGCCGAGTGTGCCTATGGCTCGCCAACTCGCTCTCCGTCAGCGTATGAAGATCGTCACCAGCGGAGCCGCCCAGGGTTTCGTCCCAGGTATCGCTGCTGCGGTTGGGGATGCTGGCGCCCGCAATTCGCGCGGCGCTCGTGCCGCCCAGGTCGTCCAGGGCGATCACGACCCGTCCCCGCAGGTCGGGCAGCTTCACCGTGTCGCCGTTGGCCCAGACCTCCGTGCCGGCGTTGGGCGTCATGTCCTTCAACAGATTGAACAGGTCCTCGTAGCCGGCGTCCTCGTGATCCGCGCCCGAGGCCACGTCCCCGATGGTTTCCCCGTCGCACAGCAGCCAGCCGGTGGGCGCAGTCGTCGCCACATAGGGCAACACCGCACCGGTGGGCACACCCGCTTGACTGGTGGGCACCCTGCCGTCCGAGTCCAGCCCCGCATAACCGTCCGCCTGCGCCTTCTCGTTCTTGAACTGGATTTGGCTGCCACCGATCAGCGCCTCGCTGGAGATATTGAGCGTGGCGACGGAGGCGACTCCGGTCACCATGAAGCTGTTGACGCCGATGGCCGGGGCGCCGGAATGCCCCTGGGCGAGAGCGGTGAAGTTGTCCTGTATCCGGTTCATATCCGAGGCGGTCAGGATATGGCTGGACGTAAAGGTGAGCGTGTTCCAGGTCATGGGCTTGCGTCAGATGAGAGCGTTGAACGTATCGAGAGTGCCGAACCGGCTGTGGTCGAGAATGAGCGGAGCCCCCTGGATGCGGTCTCCCGTGCGGCCGAGCCCCTCCAACTCGATCGTGCCGGAATGAAAATCCCCCTGGGCCGTCTCCCGCCGCCGCATGGGCTGCCGCTCCCCGCCGATTCGCACCACTGCGGTTTTCGGTCCGGAGTCCTCGTCCCGCACCCAGGCCAGGTTGGCCTGATCCTGCCACCAGCTGTGCAACGCGTTCCGTAAGGCGCTCTCCACATACGTGAGCGGCAGAGAGGCGCGGAAGTGGGTTCCCCAGGCGTAGACGAAATGCCCGGCCCGTCGGGTGCGGGACTCCGACTTGATCAGCTGCCGGGTCTCCCGGTAACCCCAACCGGGGCGCACCTGCCAAAGCGCCGAGGAATCGGAGACGCTCATGATGAAGAAATCCCGCATGCCGTACCGGTCCTTTGAAATGCCACGCCGCCGGAACGCTCCGGCTAGAAGTCCAGGGCGCCGTTGCCTGCCGATTCGAGGCGGAGGGTTCCCCGCCACCGATCCGCATAGGGGCGCATGCGCCGGTCGATGGGCTGGCTTCCGTTGACGATGCGGACCACGTAGAGGCTTTCGCTGTCGGAGGTATCCAGCGTGAACAACAAGTTATTGTCCTTGGCCCACCAGTGGCGGTAGCACTCCCGCAGATCCGACTCCCCGTACTGCGGATCCGCCTCGGGCTTGTTCACGTGGTGAATAAATCGCTCGGGCGACAGAGAGATGCGCCGTCCGGCCTGCTCCTGGACGATGCCCGTCAGATTTCCGTGAACGTCGGTCTCGAAAACGAACGTGTCCGGCGGGCGCAGCTTCAGGCAGCGCAGCCCCCACATGGACTCGCCCTGCCATTCGATGGTCTCGTAGATCTTTTCGGTGAGGCTGAAGCCGTGCACCTGGCTGCTCATGATTCCGCGCAAGGCCTGGCTGAAGGTGCCCTCCAGGTGCTGCACCAGCAAGAAGCGGAAGAACGCCGCGCACCGGGTTTGCTCGGGCGAGTCGTTCTGGGGCTCGAAGTGCCATCCCCGTGCGGTGACCACCGCCTGCTTCAGTGCGACCAAGGCGCGCAGCTGATCGTCGTGCATCATCTTGCGGTAAACGTCCGCGCCCTTGCGCCACAGCAGGTCGTCCGGATTCCAGCGTTCCAGGGGTACGGAGCTGAAGAACAACCCGCTGGCCCAGGCCAGCTCCCCCGCCTCGGGTTCCCCCGGTTTCCGTCCTGCGGCATTCCGGGCGAACAGCCGAGCCGGGAAGAAGCTGGGGAACGGAGGCAAGACCCGCTTCGGTAGGCGTATCATCGTGTCAATCCATGAATTCACTGGACACCGTCCGTGAGCCGAGGATGAAGTCGCCGCCCCAAGCCGTCATGCCCCAATGGCAGAGGGCCAGGGCGATCACGCAATCGTCGTGTTCTCCCGCGGGCGCGGAGGTTCGGGTGCGCCCGGATTCCAGGGGAAATTGCTCGTAGGCCGTCAATTCGTGGAGCGTGGGCTCGTGAGGATAGATCGAGAGGCGTTGCTGCTCGATTGCCACGGCCAGGCCATCGACCAGGTCCCGCTTGCGGGCGGCGGTCATCACCATCGCCTCGACCGGCAGCCCACTGCTCCGCAGGTCCTCGCAGACCGGGTCTCCCACCCCCGTCGCATCCACGTAGAGCCGGGCCCCGCCATACCGCCGCGACAGCCGCGCAATGCGCTCGACCTGGAGCTTCCAGGAAATCCGCCGGAAGCGGTCGCAGAAGACCCCGGTACGTGTATCGGCCCGCCCGATCCAGGCCACCGTATAATCGCCGTAGCGGGCGAGGTCGTG
>JAPUJL010000359.1 GCA_027296185.1 SAR324 cluster bacterium
GGAGGCCGCAGCGGTGGCGGCAACTCCCGCAGCTCCCGCAGCGGCCCCTGTGGCAGAGGCGGCTCCCCAGGCGGAGCCGGACAGGCCCGCTCCTGCGGAAAAACCGGCCCCCAAGGCGGCCGAGCCGGCGGCGGCGGCCACTGCTGTGGAGGCCGAAACACCCCCGGCCACAGAGGCACAAGCCGAAAAAGCGGACGCAGGCGGCGAAGCGGCACCCCAGGCCGAAACGGCGGATGCGGGGGAAAGCGGTGGAGCCGCGTCGACCGGGGAGACCGGGAAAGCCGGGAAGGACTGAGCCGCCACGGCTGGACGGGGAGATTTGCCGACCCGTCCGACTGAAGTTCTGGAGCGATCGATGGCCATTGCGGCAGCAAAAGTGATGGAATTGCGCAGCCTGACGGGCGCGGGAATGATGGATTGCAAGCGCGCCCTGGAGGAAAGCGGCGGCGATCTGGAAAAAGCAGGCGAGTACCTGCGCAAGACGGGCATCGCCATCGCGGCCAAAAAGGCGTCCCGCGACACCAACGAGGGCGGTATTGCCGTCGCGTTCAGCGGCGACGGGAAATCGGCGGCGATGGTGCAGCTGGCCTGCGAGACGGACTTCGTTGCGCTCAACGAGGAGTTTCAACGGATGCTCGGTGTGCTCACCCAGCAGGCCCTGGAACGGGGCGGCGATGACTTCGTGGAACAACCGTTGCTCTCCGGTGAAGGCACGGTGGGCGAGACCCTGACCGCGGCCATCGGCAAGATGGGCGAGAACATCCGCCTGATCGACGCGAAACGGCTGGTGCTGGAGGGCGAGGGGGCCATCGGCGGCTACGTGCACTCCAACGGCAAGATCGGCGTCCTGCTGGCCCTTGGCGCGGACAGCGCCGTGGACGGCGCCAGGCTGGAGATGCTGACCAAGGACCTTTCCATGCACATCGCCGCCTCGCCGGTGAGCGCCTTGACCGAGGAGGAAATCGATCCGGCGGAGGTGGAAAAAGAAAAGGAAATCCTGGTCGCCCAGGCCAAGGAATCCGGAAAGCCCGACGAGATCGTCGATAAGATGGTGGCGGGGCGGCTGAAGAAATTCGTCCAGGAAAACACGCTGGTCTCGCAGGCGTTCGTGAAGGATCCGGACAAGACCGTGGCGCAGGTGCTGAAGGAAGCAGGGCAGGAGCTGGGGGCCCAGATCGCCCCGGTGGAATATCTCAAGTGGCAATTCTGATCGGGGGCGTTTTCCGACCGGGCAATCCCCAAGGCGGAGCGGACCGTTGCACTACCGGCGGGTTTGCATCAAGCTAAGCGGCGAAGTTTTCGGCGGCAAAGAGGGATTCGGGTTCGATCACGCGGTGATCGATTCCCTCTCGAAGCAGATCAAGCGAATCCACGAGTCCGGGGCGGAAATCGGGTTGATCGTGGGCGGGGGCAATATCTTCCGCGGCACCCGTTCGGCACCGGAGGGCATGGACCGCGTGGCGGCGGACCACATGGGCATGCTGGCCACCGTGATCAACGCGATCTTGCTGCAGGACGCCCTCGAGCGCAACGGCCTGGCGACCCGGTTGCTGACCGCCATCGAGATGCGGGCGATTGCCGAGCCGTACATCAAGCGGCGCATGGTGCGGCACATCGAAAAACGGCGGGTGGTCATCTTCGCCGCCGGGACGGGCAACCCCTTCTTCACCACCGATACCGCCGCCGCGCTACGGGCCTCGGAAATGGCGGCCGACGTCCTGATCAAGGGCACCAAGGTGGATGGGGTGTACGACAAGGACCCCGCCCAGTATCCAGACGCCGAGCGGTTCGACCGGCTGAGTTATCAGGAGGTGCTGAGCCGGGACCTGAAGGTGATGGATGCGACGGCCATCGCCTTTTGCAAGGACAACAGCATTCCCATCCTGGTACTCAACATCGAACGGGAGAACACGCTCTACGACGCCGTAATGGGCGAGACGGTGGGTACCGTCATCGCCTAGCCGGCCCGGCCCGGCGCGGGGCGCTTCGCCGCCCCGGGCCTGCACCGTGACCGCGAGACGCCGCGAGGCGCGCTGCGGTCTCCACCCAGCGCCGGACACCGAGGCAAGCAACGTCAATCGATGAGGTGGCCCCATGGTGGACGATGTCAAAAAGGAAGCCCGGGCAAAAATGGACCACACTCTGGAGGTGTTGCAGCACGATCTCGCCGCCGTGCGGACGGGACGCGCCTCCACGGGGCTGCTGAACCCGGTGCAGGTGAACTATTACGGAACGTCCACGCCGCTGAACCAAATGGCGACGATCGCGGTCCCCGATCCGCAGATGCTCACCGTCACGCCCTACGACCGGTCGGCGATCAAGGAGATCGAGAAGAGCATCGCCGCCTCGGACCTGGGGCTTAACCCACAGGTGGACGGAGCCATCATCCGCGTTCCGATCCCCGTGTTAACCGAGGAGCGGCGCAGGGAGCTGGTGAAGCACATCAAGAAGATGGGCGAGGAGAGCAAGATCGCCGTGCGCAACATCCGCCGCGAGGCGAACGAGAAGATCAAAAATCTCGAAAAAGACAAGGCCATCTCGCAGGACCAGGAACACGACGCCCAGGACGATATTCAAACCGAGACGGACCAGCATGTGAAGAAGGTCGACGAGGTCATCCACGCCAAGGAAGAAGACCTGATGACCGTGTAGCCGCCGCTCGCACCGCTGGCAGCCGGGTCGCCGACCGGCCTGCCGCCGCGGGCGATCCGCTTCTCCGCGCCCCGCCCCGTCCCCGGCCGGCCGGCGGCGCACCCACCCAGGCTATCTTGCGGCCGCCGGCCGTAGCCCCATGCTTGCAGAATTGCTCTACTCCTTCTGGCCCTACCAAATCTTCAAGTCGGTGTTTTTCCGGGGCGGAATGACGTTTCTGACGACCTATTGGGTGATCGTGCTGGCCATGCCGCCGGTGATCCGCCTGTTCCGCCGCAAGGGGCTAACCGCAGACTTCAGGCCGGCCGGCCCGGCGCAAAAGCCCTACTCGGGCGGTAAGCCGATCATGGGTGGGGGCATCCTGGTGCTGGCGATCCTTCTGTCCATTTTCTTGTGGGTGCAACTGAACCAGTTCGTCGTGGCCCTGATCGTGATCCTGTTGTTCTTCGCCGCAATCGGCGCCTGGGATGACGTCGCCAAGATTCGCCACCGCCGCCGCGTCGAGCGGGGGGAGCAAACCAAGGCCGATTACTCGGACAAGGCGGAAGGCATCAGCGGCCGGATGCGCCTGCTCGCCGAGATCGTCGTGGCGTCAGTCGTGGTGGCAGGGCTCTACCTCTTTGTGGATATCGACGGCCACTTGGTCGTGCCGTTCATTCCCTTGGACTGGTGGTATCCCTACCTGCCCCGTCATCTGTTCGTGCCCTTCATGGTGCTGGTGATCGTGGCGGGGGCCAACGCCGTGAACATCACCGACGGCCTCGATTCCCTGGCGACGGTGCCGATCATCACCTGCACGCTCTTTATCGCGGCCGTGGCCTACGTGGGTGCCGACGCCGACCTGGCCCAGCGGCTGAAGCTGCCCCCGCTTTCTCCCGATCTGAAGGAGATCGCCGTGCTGTCCGCAGCGATTCTCAGCGCGGGGCTGGCCTTTCTGCGCTTCAATGCGCCGCCGGCCACGATCATTCTGGGGGATCTCGGCGCGCTGGCGCTGGGGAGCACCTTTTCCGCCATGTTCATCTTCATGAAGGTGGAGCTGTTCCTGCCCCTGGTGGGCGGGGCGCTGGTACTCACCACCCTCTCGACGATCGTCCAGCGGACGTTTTTCAAGGTGATGCTGGCGTGGCGCGGCCGGAATATGGCCGAGAAGTGGCGCTTCTTTTACCGCGCCCCGTACCACCACCACCTGCAGAGCGTGTGGAGTTTCTCGGAAAGGAGCCGAAACGTCCAATCGGTGTGGGTGCGGATGCTGGAGTTCATAGGAATCAAACCGCCGGGCGTGGAGGATCAACTCTCCGATCCCGAGGCGGTGAACAGCCGGGTCGTGTGGCGCATGCACATGATCTCCATCTGGCTGCTCGTGGTCACCATGGTGGTCTATTTCAAGGTGCGCTGAGCCGCCGCCGCGGAAACCAAGTTCGGAACGCCACAAGGCAACCGCCGATAGCTCGGGAACCTAAACCAAGCTGGCGTGGCGGGATAATAAATCTGTCATCGCAGGGCACTTTTGCTGAGAATTTTTCCTTTTCATTTGCCCAGAATTCTGCGATCAACAAAGAGTTTAGTATGGGGGTGCATGTTCGCATCATCGTTCCCTCCGTTTGCCGGCACCGCAGGATGAAGTGGCTCGGTGAAGGGTCGGCGCGGAGCGGATCTCGCGTATTTCGCGCACGAGACAGGGGGATCGAACGGGGCCTCGGCCGTGGAACGGTCTTGTCTTCGCTGGGTTTATGTGGTTAGGAATACAGAACTTTTGCGCCTAGGCGCGCCCCGGCGGGCCACACGGGTAGTCCGGTGTGCCGGTCCCCACCAGCCTGACTGATCGAAAAGGAGATCATGGCAACTCAGATCTGGATCGGCCTACAGCGCGCAACCGGGCGGTACCTGTGGGCGTTTGCCGGATTCGCGCTGGCTGGGTGCTTCGGCGGCGGCAAGCAGTCGACGATCCAACCGGAGTCGGATTCGGCCCAGATCATCCAGGACGTTTACGCCCTCGTGACCTGGATCGACCTCGGGATCCTCATCGTCGTCGGGGGTATGTTGCTCGTCGCCATGGTGCGCTATCGGGAAAGCCGCCAAACGGACGTGGATATCCCCAAGCAGGTTCATGGAAACATAAAATTGGAAATCATCTGGACGACGGTTCCCGCCATACTGCTGATCTTCATCGCCATTCCGACTTGGCAAGGGATTTTCCGCGCCGCCGCGCCACCCCGCACGGAAGCGCTGCAAATCGAGGCGATCGGCCATCAGTGGTGGTGGGAATTCCGCTATCCCACCTTAGGGATCGTCACCGCGAACGAGATGCACGTTCCGGTGGGTAAGCCGGTCGTGATCAAGACTTACTCCGTGGACGTCATTCATAGTTTTTGGCTCCCCCGCCTCGCCGCCAAGATCGATACCTTGCCGGGCAAATCCAACGAAGTGTGGTTCACTCCCCACAATGTCGGCAAATATTATGGGCAATGCGCCGAATTCTGCGGCACGTCCCACGCCAACATGAGGATGCTGGCCTTCGTGGACAGCGAGGCGGACTTCGATAAATGGGCTGCGCGACAAGAGCAGGCCCCCGTGCCCACCACACCGGACGCCCGGGACGGGATGCAGTTGTTCGCCCAGAAGGCCTGCGTGGCGTGTCACACCATCAAGGGCATGGCGGGCGCGGTGGGCGTACTCGGACCCAACCTCAACGACCTGGCCAACCGCCACACAATCGCTTCGGCGACGTTCGACAACACGCCCGAGAATCTCAGCCGCTGGATCCGGAATTCGCAGGCAATGAAGCCGGGCGCCCTGATGATTCTGCCCTTCGAG
>JAPUJL010000036.1 GCA_027296185.1 SAR324 cluster bacterium
CTTCGGCTCCAATCAGCGGTTGCAATTCAAAGCCGAAGCCCCTAAACATGAACGATGGCCCTTGAGCGCCGGCCGTGCGGAGGTGTTTCGCCGAGCAATGGCCGCGCTCAGGGTGCCCAGGCGTTGACAGGGACGAGTACCCGCGACCCCAAGCCCCAACGATCGGGAGACGGTGTGAGCCCCGAGCTTGGCCGCGGCGAAAATCACCCTCGAGCCGCTGACCGAAAGGAAGCGGAGCCGCACACGCGGCGCCGTGACCCGAGTAGACTCAGCCGGGTGGCTTCCGATACCGAGCCGGGTGGCGCAACCTTCCACGCTGCGTCACTCGCCAAGGCCCGGACCCGCGAGGGCCGGGCGAATCCGGGTGGTACCGCGATTCCCCCAGCAGAGGAATACGCCCCGGTGGTCTGTTGAAATCGGCAGGCACGGGGTTTTTTTGTGCCCCGCGCCGGCCCGTGAGACGATCGGCCACTCCGGGCGGTGCGCGGGGCGATCGGCCGCAGTGCCTGAAGGGAGCGGAAACATGCCGTTGGAAGAGGGAGCGTTGGCAGACGGGCCACGGGAAAAAGAACTGACGATGGACCGAAAATCGGAACAAGGGACGGGCGACGCGGGGGCGTTCCGCGAAGTGGCGCGCCGCTACGATGGCCCGCGCCTGGAGCGGGACGTGCTCCAGTTCTGGCGGGAGCAGCGCGTGTTCGAGAAGACCCTGGCCCATTCGGAGGGCCGGCCCCTGTTCACCTTCAACGAAGGCCCCCCCACGGCCAACGGCAAGCCGGGCATCCATCACGTGCTGGCCCGCGCCTTCAAGGACATCTTCCCCCGCTACAAGACCATGCGCGGCTATCACGTGCCGCGGCGCGCGGGCTGGGACACCCACGGCCTGCCGGTGGAGCACGAGATCGAAAAGGAGCTGGGCATCTTCGACAAGAAGCGGATCGAGGAGGAGGTGGGAATCGAGGAGTTTAACCGCCGCTGCCGGGAATCGGTGATGCGCTACATCGGCGTGTGGGAGAAGATGACCGAGCGCATGGGCTTCTGGGTGGATCTGAAACAGGCCTACTACACCCTCGACAACCGCTACATCGAGTCGGTGTGGAATCTGCTGAAGACCATTTGGGACAAGGGGCTGATCTATCAGGGTTACAAGGTGGTGCCCTACGATCCCCGCATCGGCGCCACGCTCTCATCCCACGAGGTGGCCCAGGGCTACCGGGAGGTGGAGGACCCCTCGGTGTTCGTCCGCTTTCCCATCGATGGCGAGCCCGGCACGGCCTTTCTGGTCTGGACCACGACGCCCTGGACGCTGCCGTCGAACCTGGCCCTGGCCGTCCACCCCGGCGTCCGGTACGTTTTCGCCGAGCTGGAAGGGGAGGCGCCGGAAACCCTCGTGTTGGCCAAGGAGCGGCTGGAGGCGGTGCTGGGCGATGCGCCCCACCGCATCGCCCGGGAGGTGACCGGGCGCGAGCTGCTCGGGATGCGCTACCGGCGGCCCTTCGACTATCTGCAGGCCGAAGGCGATTGCTGGCGGGTGTTGCCCGCGGAATTCGTGAGCACGGAGGACGGCACGGGCATCGTCCACATCGCCCCCGCCTACGGAGCCGACGACCTGCAGCTGGCCGGGGCCCACGGCCTGCCGGTGGTGCACGGGGTGGGGCTGGACGGATACTTCCTGCCGGAGGTCACGCCCGTGGCCGGGAAGTTCTTCAAGGACGCCGACCCGATCCTGACGAAGGAGTTGAAACGGAAGGGGCTGCTCTACCGCGCCGGGCGCATCCGGCACAACTATCCCTTCGGCTGGCGCACCGGCGATCCGCTGATTTACTACGCCAAGAACGCCTGGTACATCCGCACCACCGCGGTGCGCGAGGGACTGATCGCCCACAACCAAACGATCAACTGGGTGCCGGAGACCATCCGCGACGGGCGCTTCGGCAACTGGCTCGAGCACAACGTGGACTGGGCGCTTTCCCGGGAGCGCTTCTGGGGCACACCGCTGCCCCTCTGGAGCGACGGCGAGGGCGAATATCGGATGATCGGCTCGATCGGCGAGCTGGAGTCCCTGGTGGGGCGCTCCCTGGCCGATCTGGACCTGCACCGCCCGGCGGTGGACGAGGTGACGTTCCCCCACCCGGAGACGGGCAAGACCATGCGCCGGGTGCCCGAGGTGATCGACTGCTGGTTCGATTCGGGGGCCATGTCCTACGCCCAGTGGCACTACCCCTTCGAGAACGCGGACACCTTCGAGCAGTACTTTCCGGCGGACTACATCTGCGAGGCCATCGACCAGACCCGGGGCTGGTTCTACACCCTCCATGCCATCGGCGTGCTGGTCTCCGATTCCCCCGCCTTCCGCAACTGCGTGTGCCTGAGCCACATCGTGGACCAGGACGGCAAGAAGATGTCCAAGTCCCAGGGCAACATCGTCGACCCCTACGACGTGTTCGATACCATCGGGGCCGATCCCCTGCGCTGGTACTTCCTGGCGCGCGTGGCGCCCGATCAGCAGAAGCGGATCTCGCTGAATATCGTTTCGGACGTGGCCGGCACCTTCCTCAACACCCTGTGGAACACCTATGCCTTCTTCGTGCTCTACGCGAAACTGGACAAGGTGGATTTGAACCGGCCGGTGCCCGTGGGGGAACGCCCGGAGATCGACCGCTGGGTGCTGGCGCTGCTCCACCGCGCCGTGGCCCGCGTAACCGAATCCCTGGAGCGCTTCGACGCCAAGAGCGCCGGGGAGGCCATCGAGGACTTCGTCGACCAGCTCAGCAACTGGTACGTGCGCCGCAACCGCCGCCGCTTCTGGAAATCGGAGGCGGGCGCCGACAAGCAGGCCGCCTACCTCACCCTCTACGAGTGCCTGGTCACCGCCACCAAGCTCATAGCGCCGTTCATGCCCTTCCTGGCCGAGGCGATCCACGAGAACCTGGTGCGCTCGGTGAACCCCCAGGCGCCGCTCAGCGTCCACATGGAGCCCTGGCCCGAGGCCGATCCGGCGTTGCTGAACGAGGCGCTGGTCGAGGCCATCTCCACCGTGCAGCGGGTCGTGAGCCTGGGGCGGGCGGGCCGGGCCACCTCCAAGTTGCGGGTGCGCCAGCCCCTCCCCGCGGTGCTGGTGCGGGTCCCCACCGACGCAGCCCACGCGGCTATCGACGCCCACCGCGAACAGATCCTGGACGAGCTCAACGTCAAGGCGCTGGAATTTATCGCCCGGGATCACGAGATCGTGAACTATCGCATCAAGCCCAACCTGCCCCTGATCGGCAAGAAATACGGCAAGCGGGTGCCCGCCATCCGCAAGGCCCTGGCCGAGGCGGACGAAACCGACAGGCGCCGGATCGCCGCCAACGCGGTTCAGGGCACGGAGACGGAAATCGAAGTGGACGGGCAGACCCTCCGCTTTGCGCCCGAGGAACTGCTGATCGAGACCGAGTCGGCGGAGGGCTACGTCTCATCGGAAGCGGAGGGCTACCTGGTGGCCCTGGACACCCGAGTCACCGACGAGCTCCGCCGCGAGGGACTCGCCCGCGAAATGGTGCGCACGGTGCAGGAGGCCCGCAAGCAGGCCGGGCTGGAAGTTTCCGACCGCATCCGGCTGCGCCTCACCGGCAGCGGCGACGTGGAGGCGGTGGCGGCCCAGTTCCGCGAGTACATAATGGGCGAAACCCTGGCTACAGAATGGGCCGGGGAGGGCTTCGCCCCCCAGTTCAGCACCGAGCAAAGCCTGGAGCAGCACCAATGGCGCATCGAGCTGGAGCGGGCTTAATATCCGCCGTTGCGATATCTCGGTGAACGAGAAAACCGCCCAACACCCGTGACCGAATCACCCCTCCAAGTCGTGACCTTCGGGGAGACCATGGTGCGGCTGTCGCCGCCCACGGGGTATTCCCTCGAGAACACGCCGACGCTGGAAGTCTTCGCGGGCGGGACGGAATCGAACATGGCCATCGCTTTCGCCCGGCTGGGCGGG
>JAPUJL010000360.1 GCA_027296185.1 SAR324 cluster bacterium
CATGGACCCAAAGACGCTCGAGATGATCGAGGACGCGCGAAAGGACAACCCGGAACTGGACACCCTCGTGACCCGTCACCAGCACCTCAATCGGCAAGTCGACGAACTGAACGGACAGCCCCATCTGACTGCGGAGGAAAAAATCGAGCTAAGCCGGCTGAAGAAGGAAAAATTGAGAATCCGGGATATGATCGAGCAGATCGTGCAGAAGAAGCGATCCGCTTAGCCCCGGAGCCCTGCGCGGCGCGCTTTCCCTGAGGATGGGGCGCCGCATCCCCGCTGCGGAAACTCTCCCGATTCGATGTCATTCCCCTTGCTGGCCGCCGCCCTGGGCATTCCGGTAGGCGCCGCGGCCGGCTGGGCCGTCCGCCGCTTGATCCTCCGCTGGCCCGCCGGACATCCGGACTGGCCCGCCGGACATCCGGATTGGGCCGCGGCCCACGGCGGTCCGGTGCCGGGGTCACGCCGCCGCTCCGGGTGGCGCCCCAGGCGCCGGCGCTGGCAGTGGCGTGCCCGGCCGATCCGGGGACTGACCGATCCCGCCGGCCTGGCGCCGGTGCTGCTCGTCACGGCCGGGACGGTGGCGCTGGGCTGGAGCCATCCCGCTGCGGACTGGGTGGGGTGGGGACAGGCCGTGCTGCTGTGGATCCTGCTCGTGCCCATCGCCTGGGCCGATCTGCGCTCGCTGATCGTCGACGTGCACCTGGTCGCCAGCGGAATTGCCCTGCGTATCCTGCTCTTGCTGCTGCTGCAGCGCCCGCTCCTGGTGGAGATGATGGCGGGGCTGTTGCTCGCCGCGGGCTTTTTCCATATCCTCGACTTGTTTTACGAGGCCCTGCGCGGCCGCAAGGGCCTGGGCAGTGGCGATGCGGCCGTGGCCGGCTTGCTGGGAGCATTCGTCGGATGGCAGGGGGTGCTGCCGATGGTGGCGCTGGCTGCGGTGGGGGGCTTGGCCGGCGGCCTGTTGTGGCTGGGGGCCACCCGGCGGCCGATTTCCACGCCGCTCCCCTTCGCGCCTTTCCTGTGCGCGGCGGGCTTCATCGTGTACTTGGGGCGCATCCACGGCTGGGCGCTCTGGACGGCCTTCGCCAATTTGCCCTAACCTCCCGGCGCTTCACGAATTCATGCGGATTTATCCTCCCTGTTCATGACGCAATCGACCCCGGATCCGGCCGCGCAGGGTCTCGCCGCGAAGGCACGCCAGGGGGCGGGGGCGGCCTGGCGCACTCACGGGAGAAGACCCTGGGTGCGGCGCGTGGCGGGCTTGCTGCTGCTGGCGGCGGTGCTGTCCGTTTTCCTGTTCGCCCTGAACCCCATCGCCGGGCAGCGGGTAGGACCGTCCGGACGCCGGGCCGCCGAGCAGGCGCGGACCGTAGCGGCTGAGGATTCCGGGCGCCTGTTACCGGCCTGGTTCACCGGCTCCGCCTACGCGGAATTCTGGGGCCACCGCCTGTCCGGGGACCTTGGACATTCGGTGCTTCCGCGGGCGTACGTCATTCCCACCTTCGGCAATTTCACTCGCGAAGCCGGGCACCGCACGGGACGCACGCTGATTCTGTTCGTCTTCGCGCTCGGTCTGGCGGCAGCGGCGGGCAGCGCCCTGGGGCTGCCGCTGGCCCGCCTGCGGCGGCGCACGGGGCGGGCGGGTGCATTGGCGCTGCTGGAGGTACTGGGCCAGGTGCCCGTGGTGACCCTGAGCGTGTTCGGGGTGCTGCTGGTGGTGACCACCGGAAACGGCCGGCCCGACTGGCGGCGGGTGGAAGGCTTCGATCCGGTGAACGCTTGGGACATCCTGATCTTCCCCGTGATCGTGCTGGCCGTTCCCCTGGTGCCCCGCATCGCGCGGTTCTGGAGCGATCTCGCCCGCCTGCCGGAGGTGCCGTTGGACGACGCGCAGGGGCCCAGCCAGCCGGTTTGGCCGGCGCTGCGGCCGGCGGTGACCGCCCTGGCGGATTGCCTGCTACTGGCGCTGGGCTGGATCGCGGTGGTGGAGGTGGCCTTCGGCTACACGGGCCTGGGCGCCTGGGTGCTCCAGGCCTTTGTCGATCCGCGCCTGGCCGAGGGGGGGCTGTTTTTCGCCGCCGTCGTCGGCCTCCTGGCCGTGGCCCTCGGGGGCCGCCCTGCTACCTATCGGCCTGTCCTCCGTGCTCCGGTGGTTGGCGCCCCAAGTCACGGGCCGGCGCCAGGGCCGGCCGGGCGAGGTTGGTTCCGGCACTTGGCCGCCCACGACGGCGTGATCGTGGGAGGCTACCTGCTGGCGTTCGTGGCGGGCGTCTTGTGCTTCGCGGGATTCCTGCCCGGAATGGCGGCCGAGGAAGCCGGCGCCCTTCAGGCCTACCGCCCCGCCTCGTACACCTTTCCCATGGGCAGCGACGTGGTGGGGCGCAACGTGTGGCGGATGATGGTCGAGGGAGGGCGCGTCCTCCTGCCGGTGGCCTTGGCCGTCACCCTGGCCGCCGGGGTGTTTGCCTGGGCGGGGGGCGCGCTTTCGGCCGGGAGGCCGCGGGTGGCCGGGGCGCTCGTATTCCTGGAGCGGCTGCTGGCCGTCTACCCGGGCATTTGGTGGCCGCTCGCCGTGGTGCTGGTCGCGGGCGGGGGCTTGCCTTCGATGGCGGTGGGCCTCTTCCTCGTGAGCCTGCCGCCGCTGCTGGCGATCTTTCTTCCCGGCGCTGAAGATGGACCCTCCGCGTGGAGCCAGGCGGCGGGAGCCACGCGGGCGGTCTATGGGGTGGGCCTGGTTTCGGTGGCCGGCGCCCAGAACTTCCTGGTGCTGGCCCATCTGTATTTGCTGGGCCTCGGCGGGCGTCAGGCGGGTCCGGAGTGGGGCGCCGCGCTACGCCAGATGTTCACCCACCCCCACGCCGACTGGATCCTGACGGCGGCGCCCGCGCTGTTGGTGCTGGCGATGACCCTGGCCCTCTTTTTCCCCGGCCGCCTTATCCTGGACCAGATCGACCGGGCTCGGGCGGCGCCGGCTCCTGTGGAGAAAACGTCCGCATGAACGCCGCGCGGGGGGAATCCAGATGTGCCGCCAGGGCTTTCATGGCCACGGCCCGCATGGAGTAGCCGTGCTTTTCTTCCCGGGTCATTTCCGCGAACGTCTGGGAGGCGCCCTCCGGCCGAAAGATGGGATCCCAGCCGAATCCGCCCTTGCCCGCGGGAGAGGCGATGGCGCCCGCGACGCGCCCTTCGAAATAATGCACCCGCTCGCCGTCGTGGTAGCCGATCCCGCAACGCGCCTCGGCGTCCCAGTTGTCGAACGGCGCCAGGGCATCCACCATCCCCGCCAGGCCGAGATGCTCGATAAAGTGTTTGATGAACGGCCCGGGCAGCGCGTGCCACTCCTTGAAGATGAGGGCCGTGTCCTCGACGATCAGCGGGGAACGCACCTTGCGGTAGGCCTGCTGGGCCTTGTGGCGCACGATCTTCTCCAGATCGGTGGTCTGCAACTCGTCGAGCGCCAGGTTCACGGCGATCAGGGGACGGCGCAGCAGCTCGGAAGCCTCTGTCAGCTTATCGCGGTTGGTGGTGACGAATCGGAGCGTCATCGCGGTGATCAAGGAACGGCGCCCTGGGGGCGCGGGAGAGGGTCCGCCCCGGCGAAATCCGGGCAACCACGGAGCGCCAAGGGGTATGGCCTGTCTTACTACTCGCGGCGCGATCCGGCAATGCACGCTCCGGAGCGCCCGGGTCCCGCCGCCCCCCTCCAGGCCTCCGTTGCGCCCGCGCCGGTGGGGCCATGAGCGATCTGTATCTCGCTGACGTGCGCCTGCCCGACGACTCGGCGGGAGGCATCCTGATCCGCCGGGGCCGCATCGCCGAGGTGGGGGCGCGGCCGCGGGTGCCGCCGGAAGTGCCGCGCATCGATGGCCGGGGATGGCTGGCCCTGCCGGGGGCGATCGACATGCACGTCCATTTCCGCACTCCCGGGGGGGAACACAAGGAGACCCTGCTCACCGGCAGCCGCGCCGCGGCCAAAGGGGGCGTGACCACCGTGGCGGACATGCCCAACACCGCGCCCCCCACCACCACCCGGGCGCGGCTGGAGCGGAAGGTGCAACGGGCTCTGGGGGCGCGGGTCAACGTGCTGTTCAACTTCGGCGTGGAGCCCGAGCATCTGGACGAGTTGCCGCGGGCGGCGGCACACCCCCAGGTGAAGGCGGTGAAGGTGTACCTCGGCCCCTCCACCGGCGTGGGCGGCGTGGCGCCGGAGGTGGCGGAGCGAACCTTCCGTGCCGCGGCGGAGGCCGAGCTGCCGGTGATGGTGCACGCGGAGGACCTGACCCTGATCGAACGGGCGGCTTCCCGCTGGCCCCACGACGCCCGGCATCACCACGAGCTGCGGCCCCTGGAAGCCGAGCTCAGCGCAGTGGAGGCGGCGCTGGCCATGACCGGGCGCGCCGGAAACCGGCTGTATCTGTGTCACGTCACCTCGGCCAAGGTGCTGGACCTGGTGGAGGCCAGCCCCGTCCGCGAGCGGGTGTTCGTGGAGGTGTGCCCCCATCACCTGCTGCTCTCGGTGGAATCCATCGCGGCGCCGCTGGAGAACCGCTACAAGGTCAACCCGCCCCTGCGCCCGGAAACGGAGCGGGCGGCGCTGTTCGCCGAGCTGGACGGGCGGATCGACGGCCTCGCCTCGGATCACGCGCCCCATGCGATGACCGAAAAGGCGGCGGAATACGACCAGGCGCCCAGCGGCATCCCTGGGGTGGAGCATCTGCTGCCCTTCGCCCTGGACTGGTGGCAGCGGGGCATCATCGGCCTGGAGCGGCTGATCGGCCTCACCTCCGCCAACGCCGCGCGCTTCTTCGGCATGGACAAGGGCTCCCTGGAGCCGGGCCGCGACGGGGACGTGGTGCTCGTGGATCCGGCGGGCGAATGGACCCTCGGCGCCGGCGGCGATCGGGTAGAAAGCCTCTGCGGCTGGAGCCCCTATGCCGGTATGCGCCTGCGGGGGCGGCCCGAGCTGACCGTGGTGGCGGGGCGGGTGGCCTATTCCCGGGCGGCCCGGTAAACCTGATCGCATCGGCCCGGTCGCATCGGCCCTGCGCCGGATCGACCCGTCGGGAGAATGCACCCGTGAGTTCGCCCCCAGATTCCGCTTCCACCCATTCCACCGCCTACGCCGCTCGACTGGCCTGGGCGCGCCGCGCCCTGGGGCGCTGGCGGGTGCCGCTGCTGGCGATGCTTTCCGGCCTGCTGCTGGTGGGTTCCATGCCGGGCACCGCCGTGCCGCTGACCTGGCTGGCGATCCTGGTGCCGCTGCTGCTGGCCACCGGGGAAATTATGGGCCGGGCCGGGCTACGCCCGTCGCGGCGGTGGCTGCGGGTGTTCGGGGCCTGCTGGCTGATGGGCGGGGTCTGGGCGCTGTTCACGGGCGACTGGCTGGTCAACACGGCCCACGTGTTCGGCCACCTGCCGTTGATCGTGGTGCACCCGTTGAACCTGGTGGGTCACGGGCTGCTGGTGGGCGCGGAGTTCTTCCTGGCCGCGGCGCTCCCCTTCGCCCTGACCTACCGGCGGCCGGCGTTGGCGCTGGTGTTCGTGCCGTTGTGGTGCACGGCGGTGCAGGCCAACCTGCCCAAACTGTTCTTCTGGTCCTTCGGGCAGTTCATGTACCCCCTAGCCCAACTGGTGCAGGCGGCGGATCTCGTCGGCTCGGCGGGGCTGGACCTGATTTACCTGCCCTTACAGTTGGTGCTGTTCGCCTGGGTCAGCCGGGCTCTCGGGCGGCCGGTGGTGGCCTCCCGGGCCTTGTGGAGCGCCTCGGCGGGGGTGGCGGCGCTGCTGATCGCCGCGGGGGTGTACGGCCAATGGCGGATGGGCATGGTGGCCGCTGCGGAAGCCGCGGCGCCGACGGTGCGGGTGGTGGGCATCCAACCGAATTTTTCCCTGAAGCACCTGGCCTCCAACCCGGCCCTCTCGCCCTCGGACCGCGAGCGGAGCATCACGGCGCTGCTGGGCGATTCCAGCCGCGCCGTGGCCGGGATGGCGCCGGTGGACGGGCGGCCCACGATCGTCGTCTGGCCCGAGTCGGTCTATCCGGCGGGGTTCTTCCTGAACCCCCAGGTGCGGCGGCTCACGGAGCGGTGGGCGCAGCAGCGGGGCGTCCACCTGGTGCTGGCGTCGGTCGACTTCGACCGCAGCCCCAGCGGGCGGCGCGGCCGGCGGCTCTACGGAATTGCGGTGCACGTTCCGGCGAAGCCCGGTGCGGTGGAACGGTACCGGAAGATATTCCTCATGCCCTTCGGGGAGACGATCCCTTTCGGCGACTGGTTTCCCCCCTACCGCCGGCTGCTGAAGGCGTGGATTCCCCAGATATCCGAATTCACCGCGGGCACCGAGTACACCGTCTTCGAAATCGAGCCGGGCGTGCGCGTGGCGCCGATGATCTGCTACGACGCGATCCAGCCCTCCATCGCCCAGGGCATGGCGGCCAACGGCGCCAACCTGGCCCTCGTGCTGGCGAATCTGGGGTGGTTCGGCCCCACCTCCGCCTCCGTGCAGTTCGAGCACCAGATCCGCTTCCGCGCCATCGAGAACCGCATTCCCCTGCTGTTCCTTTCGCAGAACGGCCGCACGGTGCTGTTCAACGCCCTGGGCGAACCCGCCGCGGAGCCCCTGCCCGCCTTTACCGCCGGGGCGCTGGTGGTGGACGTGCCCCTGGGCGACGTGCAAGCCCTGTTCACCCGCATCGGCACCGTATTCGATCGGACTATTGGGGGTCTCGCCTTCCTGATGCTGGCGGGGATTCTCTGGCGCCGCTGGAAGAAGTGAGGGAGCGGCGAGGACTTCTCCCACGGTCCGCCGCCGGCCGCGTCACCCCCCGAGCACCTGGGCGATGGCACGGCAGAGGTAGGGCATGTTGGCGCGGGTCATGCCGGCTACGTTGATGCGGCCGTTCTCGATCAGGTAGACGCTGAATTCCTCCCGCAGCCGGTTCACCCCGTCCTTGGAGATCCCGGAGAAGGAGAACATCCCCCGCTGATGCTCCAGGAAGCCGAAGTCCCGGGTGACGCCCAGCTCCTTCACCGTCCGCACGAACAGGCGCCGCATCTCCAGGATGCGCTCCCGCATGGCCTTCAGTTCCTCGATCCACAGGGCGCGGAGGGCCGGATCGCCCAGCACCAGTTGCATGACCATCCCTCCGTGTGCCGGAGGGTTGGAGTAGTTGGCGCGGGCGTTCAGCTTGACCTGACTCATCAGCCGCCGGGCCTCGCCCCCGTTCGCCGCGACCAGGGTCAGCCCGCCCGTCCGCTCCCGGTAGAGCCCCAGGTTCTTGGAGTAGGAATTGGCCACCAGAAACGACAGCCCCGCGGAGGCCACGATGCGCAGCCCCTCGGTGTCCTCCTCCAGCCCGTTGCCCAGCCCCTGGTACGCGCAATCCAGGAAGGGCAGCAGCGCCCGCCGGGAGAACAGCTCGGCCAGCGCCCGCCACTGATCGGGGGCGAGGTCGGCCCCGGTGGGATTGTGGCAGCAGGCATGGATCAGCACCGCGTCGCCCTCGGGGATCGCCTCCAGCGCCTCCAGCATCCGGCCGAAGTCCAGCCCGTGGGTTTCCCGGTCGAAGTAGGGGTAGCTTTCGATCGGCAGCCCCGCCGCCGCGAACACCCCCGGGTGGTTCGGCCAGGTGGGGTCGCTCAACCAGACTTTCGCCCGGGGGTATTGGGCGTGGATGAATTCGGCGCCCAGCCTCAGCGCTCCGGTACCGCCCGGGCAGTGCATCGTCGCCGCGCGTCCCCCGGTGACGACCGGGTGCTCCTTCCCGAAGAGCAGCTCCTGGGTGAGCAACCCGTACTGGGCATCTCCGGCGATCCCCAGGTAATCCTTGGACTTCTCCTCGGCCAGCCACATTCCCTCGGCCCGCTTGACCGCCCCGAACACCGGGCTGGCGCCGTTCTCGTTCAGGTACACCCCGATGCCGAGGTTCACCTTGTTGGGGTTGGGGTCGCGGCGGAAGTGCTCGTTGAGCCCGAGGATCGGGTCCACGGGCGCCTGCTCGATGCCGGTGAAGCTGAAGCGGGTCATCGGTTGCCGTTCGAGATCATTGGGTGCGCGGGGGCCCGGCCGCCCGGGGGCCCGGCCGCCCGCCGAGTTTCCAGGAGCGGATCGGCTTCCGGAACGCCGCGGCCCCGGAATCGCCGCCTTCGGCCAAGGTCAACAGCGGTCAATACATTCGGTACTGCAACAGCCGGCATTCCAGGGCGCCATTGTACAGAATCGTGCGGCGGGAGGGGCGCAGCCCGATGGACTTGATCAGCTCCCCCTGCACGGTGAACACGTACGCCTCCCAACCCTTGTAGCGCTGCTTGAGCACGTCGCCCAGGGCTGCGTACAACCCCGGCAGTTCCTTGCCCATCCGTTCGCCGTAGGGCGGATTGACCAGCACGATCCCCGCCGCCGGGCCTGTCCTGAGCGCCGTCGAAGGGCCGGTCCCGGGCGCTGCCGGATCTGTCTCGAGCACCGCCGGGTCTGTCTCGATCTTCGTCGCGGGACTCGGCCCCTCCGCCGCTCCCCGCCCGTTCTCCGGTTCGGCGCCGAGTGCGCCGCTCCCCGGCCGCGCGCCGGGCGGGCCGCTCGCTGGGGAGCACGGCTCGACGTCCCGGAAGTCGCCGACCGCGAAGCGGATCGCCTCCGCGACCCCCGCCGCCTCGGCATTGTGCCGGGCCTGGGCGATGGCCCGCTCGTCCCGATCGGAGGCCAGGATCGGGGC
>JAPUJL010000361.1 GCA_027296185.1 SAR324 cluster bacterium
TAGCGGGCAGCATACTGGGGAAAATCGTCGCGGAGGATCTGGGTCATCTGGCCGTCGCGGTTCTGCTCGACCACGAATACCGTCTCGTGCTTCGCCACGAATTCCTCGATCTCCGGGCTCAGCGGCAGGGCTTGGATCAACAGATGATCGGTGTGCACGTCCTGAGCCGCCAGCCGGTCCCGGGCCTCCCGGGCCGGCTCGTAGCTGGTGCCGAAGCTGATCACGCCGATGGCCGAGCCGGTGCTGTTTTCGATGAGGGGCGCCGGCACATCGGTGCGGGCGTTTTCGTACTTGCGGCGCAAGCGGTCGAGCAAATTCCGGTAGACCTCCGGGTCCTCGCTGTAGACGGCATTGGTGTCGTGGCCCGATCCGCGGGCGAAATATGCCGCGGCGGGATGATCCTCGCCGGGCAACGTGCGGTAGGGGATGCCGTCGCCGTCCACGTCCAGATAGCGTTGGAAGGAGCCGTTCAATCGATCCAGGTCTTCCTTGTGCAACACCTTGCCGCGGTCGATCGGAGTAT
Organism: SAR324 cluster bacterium; assembly: GCA_027296185.1. GTDB lineage: Bacteria > SAR324 > SAR324 > SAR324 > JACQKK01 > JAPUJL01. The sequence continues at coordinate 524 of JAPUJL010000361.1, forward strand.
CCGGCATTTTCAACGGATCGGAGATGGACAGGTTCATGCCCAGGTCCAGGTCCATCATCACGAACACCGGGGTCTGGTAGCGATCGGCGAAATCGAAGGCCCGCCACCCCATCTCGAAGGCGGAGAGATTGTCGTGGGGGATCAGCACGATGTGCTTGGTATCGCCGTGGGAACCCTGATGCATCACGGAGATGTCGGATTGCTGGGTGCGCGTGGGCAGGCCGGTCGAGGGTCCCGCCCGTCCCACGTTGAAGATCACGCAGGGCACCTCGGTCACGTAGGCCAGCCCGATGCCTTCCTGCATCAGGGAGAGGCCGGGACCGGCGGTGGAGGTCATGGAGCGCGCCCCGGCCCATCCGGCGCCGACGGCCATGGTGATGGACGCCAGCTCGTCTTCCGCCTGGAGGATGGTGTAGCGTGCGCGCCCGCTCTCGTCGGTGCGGTACTTGCCGATCTGCGCGATCATCGACTCGACCAGGGAGGAGCTGGGCGTGATGGGATACCACGTGACGACGGTGGCGCCGCCGAAAATGGCGCCCAGGGCTGCCGCGTTGTTGCCCTCGGTCATGATCTTGGCGTCGTTCCCGCCGGGAATGGCCTCCAGCCACCCCACGTCCTGGGCCGCGCCCGCGCCCTCCAGGTGGCGGTAGCCCAGCTCGATGCACAGCTTGTTGGGCTCGATCACGGCGGGCTTATCGCCGAAGGTATCCTTCAGCGACTGATCCACCAACTCGAGGGGGATGCCGAACAGTTGCGCCAATGCGCCCACGTAGACCATGTTGCGTTGCTTGGCCCGCAACTGCGGAGACTTGATGTGGTCGTGAACCAGCTGGGTGGCGGGCACGCCGATGTAGGTCAGGCTGTCGCGGATGAACTGCTGGGGCAGGTGCTGGGAATCGTCGTAGAGCACGAGCCCCCCCGGCCGCACCTGCTCGATGTCCCCGGCGATGGTGGCCGGGTTGAAAGCCACCATGGCGTCGAGCACGCCCTTGCGGCAGAGGTAGCCCTCCTTGGACGCCCGGATCAGGTACCAGGTGGGCAGCCCCTGGATGTTGGACGGGAAGAGATTCTTGGACGAACAGGGGATGCCCATCTTGAAGATGGACTTGAACAGGATCGAATTCGCCGAGGCGCTGCCACTGCCGTTCTCGGTGGCGATGGAAATGTTCAGGTCGTTGACAGCGGCAGTCCGCATCGCATTCAATCCAAGGTCGAAGGAGCCGGAATTTACCGGAAGCCAAGCCGCTGGGCTCCGATCCTAAGCTTTGCGCAGGCACTCCGTATAGCGTCTGTAAATATTACTACAACCAACTAATAATCTAATCACAGATCGCTCCGAATTTCCAAATGATTAAGCGGGTGCAACTCCTCCGGTGGCGTCACCTGTGCTGGATGCCCTTCGGGGCGGGGAGCCTGTGGTTCTCCGCCGAGGCGTTGAGCGGCCGCATCGAGCTCGGCGCGCCCCTCCTCCTCGCCGGAGTGGGGCTGGGCGCCGCCTGGTTGATCGGCAGGCGCCTGATCCCGTTGGCCGTGGTGGTGGCGTTGCTCGCGGTGCCCCTGGCCTACCGGCAGTTCGTGCGGCTGCCGGCGATCGAAAGCGCACTCCAAGAGGAGGCGGGGGGCGGGTATCTGCGCATCCGCGGCACCGTGCGGCGGCAGGAGCGGATCACCCTGCCGGGCGGCTCGGGGTTGCGCTATCTCCTCGGCGAGGCGGAAGTGGAGTCCGGCGGCCGGCGGTTCGCCCTGCCCGAATTGGAGGTGCGGTTCCCGGGCCGGCTCCGCCAGTGGCGGGCCCGGCGGCGCGAGGTTCGCATCGGCGGCTACCCGGTGGGGATCGGCCGCGAGGGGGGCCGGCTTGCCCTGACCCTCGCCGAAGCGCGATACCACTTCGCGGCGGAGCCGACCGGCGGCCGTTCGGGGGAATGGCTGCGCCGCGCCCTCGCGGACCGGGCGGGGTACTACCTGCCCAACGCCACCCACGCGGTCTACCTGCCCATCCTGCTCGGGGTGCGCGATACCGCCTCGCCGGAAGCCCGGCGTGTCACGGGCGCCTTCCGGCGGGTGGGCGTGGCCCATCTGTTTGCGATCAGCGGGCTGCACGTGGGGTTGCTCTTTCTGCTCCTCATGGCGGTACTGCACGGGATTTCCGCCCTGACGACGCGAGGCCAGGGGGGTCTCCACTCACGGCAGGCCATGCGGATCGGCGTAACCGCGCTGATCTGGGCCTATATCGCGCTGATCGGATTTCCCGTGCCCGCGGTGCGCGCGGCGGTGATGGGCACGATGGTCGTCTGGAGCCAGCTCTGGGGCACCCGCACGCCCCAAGTCTACGTGCTGGTGCTGACCGCCCTGCTGATGCTGCTCGTGGCGCCGAGCCAACTCTACGACCTGAGTTTCCAGCTCTCGTTTCTGGCCTATCTGTTCGTGGTGCTGGCGATTCGGCTGTGGGAGCGCCGGCCCCGCCCGGAGCGGCGGCGGAGGTGGTGGAGTGCCCTGCTGTCCGGGGCGGCGCTGAATCTGCTAATCACCTTCTGGATCACCCTGGGCCTGTGGCCCGTGCTGGCCGCCGCCTTCGGCCGGGTGTCCCTGCTGGTCTTCGCGGGCAACCTGCTGATGGTGCCCCTGTTGAGCGCCGTGGTGCTGCCCAGCGGGCTGCTGGCCCTGGCCACCAGCCTCTTCCATTTGGGCTCGTTGCCCGGGCGCTGGGCGGAGCGGGCGGTGTTCGGGTGGCTGGACTGGGTGCTGGGGGCCTGGGTGGCCCTGGTACGCCTCATCGACGAGGCCGGAGCGGCTCTGGTATTCCGCCTCGAATTGGATTGGACACCGCGGGCCTTCATTGTGTATTACCTGACGCTGTTGCTCGCGTACGCCTTGCTGGTGCGGGGACTGGACCGGCGCTGGAACCGGCGCGGCTCGGGGCCGGACCGGGGAGCCCTTCGTTCGGGAGACCCTCCGAGCGCCGCGGGCTCCTGAGTGCAGGGGTCATGATGGCCGGGACCGCCCATCGGCCGGCACCGTGCTTGGCCGGCCGCGGGCGTTCTTGCGGGGCGGCGGGGATCGGGATAGAGTGAGGACTGCGTGCACGCGCATTGACC
>JAPUJL010000362.1 GCA_027296185.1 SAR324 cluster bacterium
CTGAAGACCCTGGAAGACCTGGGCGCCGAGCTGGTGGAGGTGTCCTTGCCCCACCTGGAATTCGCCATCGCGGTCTACTACATCCTCGCCCCCGCCGAGGCCAGCTCCAACCTGGGCCGCTACGACGGCGTGCGCTACGGCCTGCGCACCGGCGCGGAGCAAGGGCTGGAGGCCATGTACAAGGCCACCCGGGAGGCGGGCTTCGGCCCGGAAGTGAAGCGGCGGATCATGCTGGGCACCTTCGCCCTCAGCGCCGGCTACTACGACGCCTATTACGCCAAGGCCATGAAGATCCGCGGGCTGCTGCGCCGGGACTTCATCCGGGCGTTCCAGCAGGTGGAACTGATCGCCCTGCCCACCTCGCCCGTGCCCGCGTTCAAGCTGGGGGAGAAGCTGGCCGATCCGCTGCAGATGTACCTGGTGGATGCTTTCACCCTGCCGGCGAATCTGGCTGGGCTGCCGGGGATCTCCGTGCCGGGCGGCTTCACGGCCGGGGGGCTGCCCCTGGGATTCCAGTTGCTGGCCGGCGACTTCCAAGAAGAAAAGCTGATCTCCGCGGCCAAGGTCTTCGAGGACGCCACCGGCCACCACAAGCGGCGGCCACCCCTCGGGTGAGTCGAGGCGCGCTGCAATCCTCTCGCTGTTCCGGCCCTACCCGTCCTACCCCTCCACCTTGACCACCACCTTGCCCGTGGCGCGGTTCTCTTCCATGTAGCGGTGCGCCGCCACGATCTCGCCGAAGGGGAAAACCCGGTCCAGGTTGACCCGGTAGCGCCCGGCGGCCACGGCAGCGAGGATTTGCTGCAGCGGCGCGGTGGCGTTGTCCCGGTTCAGCACGTGCGTGCCGTAGGGCGTCAGAATCTGGCCGGAGGACATATACACCAACGGCTCGAACCGCTCGACGACCCAGGAATTTCCCAGGATGCCCGCGAAGCACACCGCGCCCTTGGGCGCCTTGGCCGCGCGGAAGGAATCCCGCAGGGTCGCCGCCCCCACCAGTTCCAGCACCTGATCCACGCCATCGGGAACGATCTCCCGCACCCGCCCGGCGATGGCCCCGTCGTCGATGACCACGTGATCGGCGCCGTTGGCGCGCAGGGCATCGGCCTTGGCCGCGTTGCGGGTCGTGGCGGCGACGGTGAGCCCCCGATCCTTGGCGATGGTGATGGCGGCCATGCCCACCGAGGACGTGCCGCCCCGCACCAGCAGCGTTTGACCCGGCTGGATATCGAGGGAATCCACCAGCGCGCCCCAGGCGGTGAGGAAGCTCTCCGGCACCGCGGCGAAGGTGGGCCAGTCCAAATTCGTCGCGACCGGAAGCACGTGGGCGGCGGGGACCAGCGCGTACTCGGCATAGCCCCCGTCGTATTCCCGGCCCATGTTGCCCATCACCGCCGCGCACTTTTGGCCGGGTTCGAGCTCCCCACCCGGCGCCGCCTCCACCTCGCCCACGCACTCGATTCCCAGCACCCGCGGGAACTTCACGCTGGGGGAATGGCCCTGGCGCGTAAACAGCTCCGACCGGTTGAGCCCGAAGGCCCGCACCCGGATCAGCACCCAGCCCGGCTTGGCCTCCGGCGTGGGCCACTCCTTGATTTGCAGCACCTCCGGCGGCCCCGCCTTTTCGATCACGATCGCTTTCATGGCCCTCTCGTTAGCAGTATCCACAGAATGTGGACAGATCCTACGCTGTCATTCTGAGCGAAGCGAAGAATCTCAGTTCAGCCCTTCGACGATGTCGATTCGAAGCTTGTCCTGAACCTGCGGTGAGCTCGATCAGGCCTCACTGGACCTTCGCCGGCGCCCGTCACGATGCCACGGTCATCGCGTCCAGATCGGTGGAAGCGGCCTCCCAGTCGGCGAGCTTGGCCTCCAGTTCCTCCTGGCAGGCGGATTTCTCCCGCTCGGCGTGGGCCACCTCCTCCCAGGGCGTGTTCTCGAAGTAGCCCGGCTCGGCGAAGCGGGCGTCGAAGCCGGCCAGCTTGCCTTCCAGTTGCTGCACCTCCCGCTCCAGCCGCCCCACCTTGCGGTTGAGCCGCGCCGTCTCCCGTTTCGTGGCTTTGCGGCGGGTGAAATCCCTGGACTCGCCGCCCTTCTCCCGCGGCGCCGTGGCGGCGGGGAGGCGGCTGGGGGCGGCCGCCTCTGCGGTCAGGTAATCCGCGCCCTCGCGCTCCAGGTATTCTTCGTAGGTTCCAGGATATTCGTCGATCCCCTCCGGCGTGAGCGCCAGCACCCGATCCGCCAGGGAAGAGACGAAATGGCGGTCGTGGCTCACGAATACCAGGGTGCCCTCGTAGGCCTGGAGCGCATCCAGCAGGGCCTCGCGCCCTTCCAGGTCCAGGTGGTTGGTGGGCTCGTCCAGCACGAGCAGGTTGCCCCGCTGCAGCATGAGCCGCGCCAGGATCAGCCGCGCGGCCTCGCCGCCGCTGAGGGCTCCAGTGGCCTTCTCCACGTCGTCGCCGGAGAAGAGCACCCGGCCCAGGGTTCCGCGGATGACGCCGACCGTCTCGCCCGGTGCGGCGCCGTAGAGCCAATCCACCAGGGAGGTCTTCCCGTCGAGGGCCGAGCGGTCTTCCTGGCCGAAGTAACCCAGGTGCACCTCGTAGCCCAGCTTGAGCTGGCCCGCATCGGGCTCCAGTCCGCCCACGATCAGCTTCAGCAGGGTGGTCTTGCCGATACCGTTGGGGCCGACCACGGCCAGCTTCTGCCCCCGCCGCAGCTCGAAGGACACCCCCCGCAGCACGGGCGCACCGCCGTAGCCCTTGGTCACGTCCCGCACGGCCAATACCTCCTGACCCGAAGGCCGCACGCACTCGAAGCGGAATCGTGGGTAGCGGCGGGAGCTGGACTTGATCACCGGAATCGCCTTCTGCATCCGCTCCACCTGCTTCTGGCGCGAGTTGGCCTGGCGCGCCTTGGTGGCCTTGGCGCGGAAGCGGTCGATGAACTGCTGGGTCTCGGCGATCTTCTTTTCCAGCCGCTCGGTCTCGGCCTCCTTCTGGTGCGTGTCCAGAACCTTGGCGGCCAGGAAGCGCTCGTAGTTCCCCGGGTAGAGCGTCAGTGCCTGGTAGTCCAGGTCCGCGATGTCGCTGCAGACCCCGTTGAGAAAGTGGCGGTCGTGGCTGACCAGCACCACCGTCCCCGGATACCCGCGCAGGTAGCCCTCCAGCCAGCGGATCGAGACGATGTCCAGGTGATTGGTGGGCTCGTCCAGCAGCAGCAGCTGGGCCTGCTGAAACAGGGTCTGGGCCAGCAACACCCGCAGCCGGTAACCTCCCGAAAGCTCGCCCATGGGTTTGCGGTGGCGCCCCGTGGGCAGACCCAGCCCTTCCAGCAGTTCCGCCGCCCGCGGCTCGGCGGTGTAGCCGTCCTCGTCGGCGATCGCCGCCTCCAGCTCGGCGAGCCGGTGACCGTGAGCCTCCCACTCGGCGGAGCCGCCGCCACCTTCCCCTCCGGCGGGCATGGCCATCAGCCGGGCCTTCTCCCGCAGGGCCTCCCACAGCCGGCGCTTGCCCTGAAGCACCACGTCCAGCAAGAGCTCGGCGTCGTAGCGGGTATGATCCTGGGGCAGCACCCCCAGCACCAGGTCGTTGGGCCGGGAGACCGTGCCCCCTTCCGGCTTCAG
>JAPUJL010000363.1 GCA_027296185.1 SAR324 cluster bacterium
GTCGCCGATGGAGCCCGGCTGAAGCTGATTGAGCAGCAGCACCACCAGCCGCGCCACGGCCGGATCGGCGAGAGGATCGCCGGCGGCCGCCTCCCGCGCCGGCGCGCCGGCGGAATCCCCGCTGCCGGGCTGTTGGGCGAGATCGGCCAGCAGCGATCCGTCCCGCACCAGATAAATCGAAAGCCGCGCCTCCCATCCCGCCTGTGCCGCGGCGGGTTCTTGCGCCGGATCGGGTTCGGCGCGGTGAAAGCCCACGTAGGCTACGGCACGGGCCTCGGTCTCCAGGGAGGCCAACCAGCTCTGCCGGCCGGCCTGACCGGCGTAGGGCGCATTCAGCAGGGCCGCCGCCTCCTCCGGCACGGGCGAGGTGCTTTGCACCGCGACGCTCAAAAGCTCCAGACGGGCGGTGAGCGCCTTCAGCACTGGCCCGCGGAGCTTGGGGCGGCCGAGCACCGGGTCGGTGGGGCTGTAGAGTAAGTGTAGCGGCGTTGTGGGATCGCCCAGGATGGGCAGGGACATGCCCCGCAGGTCGGCGACCAGCCGCATCCGGTCCACTTGGGCATCCAGGGCGGCGAAGTATTGGGTGCGGTCCAGGGAGGTTTCCAGCCGCCGCACCCGGTAGGCGCCGATGTAGCGGTCCAGACGGTTGAGCACCCGCTTGGCCAGATCGGATGCGTACAGCTCGTACCATTCCGCCGCGACCAGTTCCTTTAGCAGATCGTCGATGACGTTCCGCTGCGCCTGCTGCACCGCCCGCCGCCGGGCCTGGTCCAGGTCGTCTTGGAAGATCGCCACCCGCGCCTCGCCGGCGCGGGACAGCAGCCGCTCCTGAGCCGGCGGCGCGTTGTGTCCGCCGGCCCAGAGCAAGGCGAAGGTGAGCGATAGAAGAAACGCGGCTTTCATGGGCGGCCTGTGCAAAGGGTCGCCGGCCGGGCCATCAGGAGCGGAGATAGCTGCGCAGTTCGTCCTTCAGCAGCCGGATCACCAGCAACGCCTCGGCGCCGCTGACCGGCTCCAGCGGGCCGAACAGGCCGCGCACCTTGTCCTTGGGCTCCATCAGGCTGCGGGTGATCACCGTCTGTACTGCGTTGAAGTAGGGCAGATCGTTCCGCACATCCGGGAAGGGGGAGGGGCTGCCGATGAATTTGGTGCGCACTCCGGTTTCTCCGGTGACCTTGACCAGGATGTCTTCCACCATCAGCGCGAACTCGGCCCGGCTCACGCTTTTGTCCGGATTGAAGCGGTGAGCCGGATCGGGCTCGAGCCCCACCACCTCCAGCCTCAGCACTTCCTGGATGTCCACGCGCAGGGGATGCTCGTCGATGTCGGTGGCCTCGGGGGCCGCCACGACGCGCTCCGCCTCGAAGTCGCCCGGTTCCGGCGGCTGGAAGCTGGTGTCGATCTCCTGGTTGCCGCGGGTGTACAGCCGGCTCAACTGCAACTCGCCGATGAACAGTGCCGCCATGTCCGCCCGGTTCACGCTCTCGAGGAACGCGACGATCTTGCCGTACCGCGACCCGGGTTGCGCCCGGATGACCTTTTGCACGATGGACAGCTCCAGGTCCGCCTCCCGGGTCTTGCCGCGGTCAATGGAGAGCACCCGCTGATAGAGGAGGCTCGCCTCGGGCAGGTTGAAGGCGTTCCGCTCGGCCCGGGCCATGTAGAAGTGGGGATGGGGGTCCGCCTGGCCGCCCTCGGTATCGAGCGCCTCCTCGTAGTGATCGCGGGATTCCTCCAGCCAGTCGTCGGCGGGCATGCGGGCCGTGCTGTGCACCCGGATCGCCGCCACGTGCGCCACCCGCGTGTCGGCGTCGGACTGACTGTTGTTCAGCCCCTCGTGGTGCAGGTCGCGGGCGCGCTCGAAGCGCTCCTCGCGCTGATCCGGGCTGAGCCCCGGCGCCGTGGATGCGTGGGCCACGACGACGGCCTTGCCCGAGAGGGCTTGGGAATGCTCCGGGTCCAGGCTGAGGGCCAAATCGAACTCGCGCTTGGCGTCCTCCCAATTGCCCTGGTCGATCATGTCGTTACCGCGCAGGGCGTGATGCTCGGGCGTGTCCAGGGCGCTGCCCGGCTTGCGCGGCTCTTTTCCGCAGCCGGCCGCGACGATCAGCGCCGTGGCGGCCAGGGCGATCCACAGGCTCGCCCAACGGTTGAGTATCGGTTTCATAAGCGGGTCTCCGTGGCAGGCGTTATCCGCGATATCCGCAAAGGGTTGGCGGCAAAATCCAATTTTCGCGCTAGTCCAGGACGATCATGACGCGGGTCTGGCGCATGAAGTTCTGCGTTTGGGCGATCTCCCGCAACGCGTCCGCGTCGGACCCGGAGATCACCAAATCCGATTTGTTGGCGCCCTTGGATTCCAGTGCCTTGATCACGAGGGGATTGCCCTGCACGCGGTCGTTCTGCCGGGCTGCGTCCACGTCCTTGGCGTAACCCACGATGCCCTGGGCCACGGCGAATTCCCGGCTCACGTAGGCCGAGCCGTAGATTTCGCGGCCCTCCGGATCGAGCACCTTGGGCGACATGGCCGGCAGCACGCCGGTGCCGCGGGCGTCGATGATCAGCCCCGTGTAGGCGCGGCCCGTATCGATCCGCCCGCCCGCCCGCTGCAGGCGAATCTCCGCCGGCGGCCCGAGCTCGCGGGGAGGTCCGCTGAGGTAGACGTCCGCGGGGATCATGTCCTTCAGCCGGGCGGCCATCTTGATCATGATGCTGCCGTCGTCGAAGTACCTGGGCTCGCCCAGCGCGCGCACTCCGGCGATGCGGCCCTGGATGCTCGACTGTATCCGGTCGTTCGCCAGCATGGCGTCCTGGATCGTCGTTTCCGAGGAGACGTTGATCCCCTTGCCCAGTTCCAGCAAGTTCCGCATGGCATCCACCTTGGCGGCCCGCTGGGCGCTGATGTTCTTCTGTGCCGCGGATTCCGCCCAGGACGCGGGCGCGCCGGAGCCGACCGCGATGGCGATTCCTTCCTCCCAATTGATGCAATCGACCTGCGTGTCCTCCGTGCACGTGCCGCCCTGCGCAAAGACGCTCCCCGGCAGGACAAGCCCCAAGGTGAGGAATGCGGCCGAGGAGACGAAGAGCCCAATGACGAACCGGTTGGCATTCATGGTTCCGCTCCATCGTGAAAAGGGTGAGCCGCCGAGG
>JAPUJL010000364.1 GCA_027296185.1 SAR324 cluster bacterium
CGAGAAGGTCGAACCGATCGGCCAAAAAAATCTTCGCGCAGATTCCGACGGCGGACAAACCCCAGACGACTCCGAACAGACCCCAGCCCCACCCACCGTTCAGCGGGACGAAAGTGATGGGGGTATAGGTGCCCGCGATGAGGAGGAAGATGCTGGCGTGATCGACGATTTGCAGCGTCTTTTTGCGTCCCAGGTGGCGCGTGGCGTGGTAGACCGTCGAGGTTGCGAACAGTAGCATCAGCGTGGCGCCGTAAATGCTGAAGCTGACCACGTGCCACACGGAGCCGTAGATGCCGGCAAAGACCACCAGCACCGAGGTGCCGCCGATCGCAAGCAACAGGCCCAGCCCATGGGTGAGGCTGTTGGCGATATCCTGCGGGCGGGTCTGCCGCGTAATCGAGCTGAAATTGGCCGTGTACGCCGCGTGAATCATTGCCGGATTATCCGGTCACGCATTGCGCAACGGCAAGGAGAGCTGGCTGGGCCCGGTTGGGTTGCGGCGGATATTCCTGGAGGAGAAATCCAGCTTATAGTATCGATCCGCGATCGCGACCGAGGCTTTGCCGTAGCGCTCTTCGGGCGGTTGACCTTCCTCCAGGCAGTGTTGCAAAGCGTCGGCGATCCAATTCTCGATTTTCAACACGACTATCTTCTGCCTCAGCCGCCCTTGGTCATCCCGATTCAGCACGTTGGGCAGTGTGTTGGTGGTGACGAATTCAGTCAGATAGGGTGAATTCAGATTTTCCCTTCCTTCGGGCGAGATGTAGGTGTGGGTGCAATAGAAGAACACGCCGGAGGGCTTGGTCTCGGGATTTTCGGCCAGCAATGCAATCGCCCCGGCGATGGTGCCCCCGGTGCGCACCATGTCGTCCAGGATGAATACCTGCCGCCCCTTGAGCACGCCCGCGTCGCCGGTGGGGCGGATTTCCACGTTGCGCTGCCCCAGCCGTTTCTTCTCCAGGGTCACGAGCACCGATTCGGCCAATCCGGTGAAGGCCTGCACCCGCTTCACGAAAACCACTGCGCCCTGGTCGGGAGCCACGAAGCCCAGATTGGCCCCGTTCCTCTCCACCGAAACGGTGTTGCGGATGTAGTTGGCGACGATGTGGGCGATGTCCAGGTTCAGGAACGGGGGCTGTTCCCCGGCATCCCGGTACACGTCGGCGTAGATGCCCGCCAGCACTTCCGGCTTGTGATTGTGGACGGTCACCACCTGATCCACGCCGCCGGCGCGCAGCATCCGCGCGTAGAGCCGGGCGGAGAAGGGCTGGCCGTCGAACTTCTTGCGGTCCTCCTGGGTCACCATCTGGGGATGATCGAGGAAGTGCGGACCCCGGTCCTGCGCCGAATAGAACAGGTCCGGCTCGACCAGCACCACCCGCTCGGCGCCGTTCTCCTTGGCCGCCGATGCGATGAGCAGATTCCGCATGGCCAGGGAGTTGCGGGTGTGCTGGGGCGAGGAGGTAGAGATCAGGTAAACCCGCTTGCCCTCCAGTCCGCGGCCCACGTCGGCGAGGTTGGTCTCGTCCCCCAGGAAGCGCGGACAGAACTCCGAGTTGGCGAAAGTCTTGAGGGAAATCAGGTCGGAGACGTCGATCTGTTGCCCGAACTTGTACGCCACATCCAGCCCGAAGGAGGCGTCGGTCCAATTGGAAACCACGATCGAGTCGTTGGACATGGCTCGCGGTCAGATCAGGTTGGACAAGCCGGCGTCGCGGTGAGCGTCTTCCACCTTCCGTGCCTGCTCCAATCGATACTCGGTCAGCGCGGCACGGAGGTCGCCGTACTTCACGGCCAGGATGTGGGCCGCGAGCAGCGCACCGTTGGCCCCGCCACCGACGGCCACGGTGGCCACGGGAATTCCCGGCGGCATCTGGGCGATGGAGAGCAGCGCATCCAGCCCAGCGGTGGCGCCCGATTGCACCGGCACCCCGATCACCGGCGCTACCGTCTCCGCCGCCACCACGCCCGGCAGGGCCGCCGCCATGCCGGCCACGGCCAGAAATACCTCGACGCCCGCCTCCTCGCAAGCGCGGATGAAGGCGCGCACCCGCTCCGGCGTGCGGTGGGCCGAGGCCACGGCCAGCTCATAGCCGATGCCGAGGCGCTCGAGCACGTCGGTGGCCTTCTTGGCCACGTCCAGGTCCGATGCGCTCCCCAGGACGATCCCCACGTTCTTCTCGGGCCGCTCCGCCACGCGCCGCTTGAGTCCTTTCAGTCCGATGTCCCGGCGGTAGGTGCCGCCCTCGAAGGCGATGCCTTCCACCGCCCGGTAACCCCGGGCCAGGGCGGCCTGGAGTGTTTCGCCCCACGCGGTGACGCCCAGCACCCGCCCCCCGTTGGTGGTCCAGCCGCCGCCTTCCCGGGCCGTCCCGGCGTGAAAGACCTGAAGTTCCGGCGTCGTTTCGGATCGCTCCAGACCGTGGATGGGAACGCCCTTGCGGGAAGTCCCCGGATAGCCCGCCGACGCCATGACGATACACGCTGCCGCGCCCGGACGCCAGCGCGGCCGGACGTGCTCGATCCGGCCCTCGAGCGTGGCCTCGAGCACCTCCATGAGGTCGCTTTCCAGCATCATCATCAGGGGCTGGGACTCGGGGTCCCCGAAGCGGCAATTGTACTCGACCACCCGCGGCGCGCCCCGATCGATCATGAGACCCAGGTACAGCACGCCCCGGTAGGGGTGCCCCTCATCCCGCATCCCGCGCAACGTGGGCTGGACGATTTCCTCCACGATCCGCCGCTCCACCTCCGGCGTCACCAGTGGCGCCGGGCAGTAGGCACCCATCCCGCCCGTGTTGGGGCCGCGGTCCAGGTCGCCGAGGGGCTTGTGATCCTGACAGGACGGAAAGGCGAGGAACCCCTCGCCGTCGCAGATGGCGAAGTAGGAGGCCTCCCCGCCCACCAGCAGCTCCTCGATCACCAGCCGCGCTCCCGCTTGGCCGAAGGCCCCGCCGGACATGGCGGCCCGCACGGCCGCTTCCGCCTGGGCCCGCTCGCGGCACACGGTCACCCCCTTGCCCGCGGCCAGGCCGTCGGCTTTCACCACGCAGGGGCCGTCGTGCCCCTTCAGGTAGGCCAGCGCATCGCGTTCCTCGTCGAAGATGGCGTAGGCCGCCGTGGGGATTCCGTGGCGCTCCATGAACGCTTTCGCGAAGGCCTTGCTCCCCTCGAGCATGGCCGGCTGCTGCCGGGGCCCGAAGACGGCCAGCCCCTTCGCCTCGATCCGGTCCACCAGACCGTCCACCAGGTGCGCCTCCGGGCCGATCACGGTCAGGCCGATCCCCTCCGCCTCGGCGAACCGGGCGATGGCCTCGCTATCTTCCAGGGCCACGCACTCGGCCAGCTCGCCGATGGC
>JAPUJL010000365.1 GCA_027296185.1 SAR324 cluster bacterium
GACAGGTGGACCTGATCGACACGTAGTGGGAACCCCTCTACGACCTGCGGGTGCGGGTGCTCTTCGACGGTCGGGAATTGGGCCGGGAGCTGATCGCCTGCGGTTTGGCCCGGCCGGTGGGTGGCAGTGACAGCGGGGAATCGGATTGGTGTGAATAGGGCGCCGCGCGATCCGCCCGTACTTCATCGGACGGCGGCTGAGACGGGGAGTCCTGCCGGTAGAATCGGAGAGAGCCGCCCCGACTTCAGGGGCAGGCGGGCCGGGAAGGCTATCCCTCCCCCTCCAGCGGAATTTCCCGGCGCACCCGCTCCAGGTAGTCCAGGTCGATGTCGCCGAATACGATGCCGGGGCGCTCGGGGGCGAGGGCCGTAACCGTGCCCCAGGGGTCCACCAGCGCCGTGTGGCCGTAGGAGGTGTACCGGGCGTTGTGACGCCCCACTTGGGCCGGGGCGGCCAGGTAGACCTGGTTCTCCACGGCCCGGGCGCGCAGCAGCACTTCCCAGTGGGCCGCGCCGGTGGGGGCGGTGAAATTGGAGGGGGCGAAGACGATCTGGGCGCCGTCCCGCCGCAACTGCCGGTAGAGCGCCGGAAAGCGCAAATCGAAACAGACGGTCAGCCCCAGACGGCCCAAATCGCTCTCGACGACGGGCGCCGGCGCCTCGCCCGGCACGATGGAGTCGCTCTCCATGATGCGCAGGTCGGGCAGTTCCACGTCGAACAGGTTGCGCTTGCGGTAGGTGGCGGCGATTTCCCCCTTCCGGCCGATCAGCACCGAGGTGTTGTAGACCTTATCGGTGCGGCCGGGGATGCGCTCGTGGATGCTGCCCAACAGAAGCCAGATTCCTCGTTGCGCCGCCTCCTCGCGGAAGCGCCCCACCACGTCGCCCTCCAAGGTCTGGGCGTGGGCCAGCTTGCCCTCCCGTCCCCCGACGTAAAGGAACACCTCGGGGAAGGCAACCAGCTCCGCCCCGCCCGCCGCGGCGGCGCCCAGCTGCTCCAGGGCGAAGGCCAGGTTGGCCTGGAAGTCCTCGGTCGAGTTGGTTTGGATCAGGCCAATGCGGATCATGGGCGGGTCATGGGCGGAGTCCCGCGGGGCTCAATGGCCGTCGACGGCCAGGGCCTCCTCGGTGACCGGCACCTTGGCCCGGATGCGCTCCAGGTTGGCAGGGGTGGAGGTCACCGTCAGGTGAATTCCGTCCTCCTCGTAGCGCACCGCGTCCACCCGCCCCCAGCGGTAGATCTTCGCCAGTTCCGCCGAGTCCCGGTACCCCAGCCACAGGGGCGCGGTGATCATGCGCTTCTCGAAGAAGGCGGCGATGTGCGCCCGCAACTGCCCGGGGTCGTCCTCCAGTGCGGAGGCGAATTCGGCCTCGGGGTAACGCTTGCGGGCGAGGAGCAGCACCATCTTGTCGGTCACGCGGTCGGTCTTGTTGAACACCAGCAGCCGCGGCACCGCCAGCGCGCCGATGTCCTCCAGCACCGCCTCGGTGGTGAGGATGTGCTCCTCGTACCCCGGGTGGCTGAGGTCGACCACGTGCAGCAGCAGATCGGCCTGCCGCACGATCTCCAGGGTCGAGCGGAACGAGGCGACCAGCTCATGGGGCAGGTTGCGGATGAACCCGACCGTATCGGACAGCAGGATGCTGGGCCGGTTGTCCCGCTCCAGCACCCGCGTGGTGGAATCCAACGTGGCGAAGAGCCGGTCTTCCACCAGCACGTCGGCGTCGGTGAGCCAGTTCATCAACGTGGATTTCCCGGCGTTGGTGTAACCCACCAGGCTCACCAGCAGGCAATTGTCCCGCCGCTTCCTCTGGGTGCGCCATTCCTTGGCCAGGCGCTGCAATTCCTTGCGCAGCCGGACGATCCGGGCACGGATGAGGGAGCGGTCGATATCGATTTGTTTTTCGCCCGGCCCCCGGCTGCCCTCGATGCCGCCCCGCTCGCGGTCTAGGTGCGCCCACATCCCCACGAGGCGCGGCAGCATGTATTCCAGTTGGGCCAGGTTCACCTGCACGGCGGATTCGTGGGTGCGGGCATTCTGGCTGAAGATCTCCAGAATCACCTGGGTGCGGTCCATCACCAGGATGCCCAGCACCCGTTCCAGGTTCCCCCCCTGGGAGGGGCTCAGGTTGTTGTCCACGACGGCGATATCGATGCCGTCGCGCTTCACCCGCTCCCGCAGTTCGGCCAACTTTCCCGAGCCCAGAAAGGTGCCCGGATCGATGCGCGGGCGTACCTGCACCACCTGTCCCGCCACCTGGCAGCCGAGGCTGCTGGAGAGCTCGGACAGCTCGTCGAGGGATTCGCTGACGTCGTCGCTGGAGCGTTGCGGCGTGTGAACCGCGATGAGCAGAGCCTTTTGACCTTCGAGCACCCGGCCGGTCAATCAAGCCTCGTGGAACGAGTTGAAGACCTTCGCCAACCCAACAGTCTCGCTTACGATCAGGACACCATAGGCACGCCCCCGGTGGAGCGTCAAGCGGAAGTGCGGCCTCGAACCCGAGAGCTGTACAGGAAGGGGGCGGGGCGGCTACTACGTCCTCACTTGCCCGAAAAACGGGTCTCATGCCGAATTTGGAACACAAAATTCGGTGCCGAACGATCGAAATTAGGTTGAATTTGCTTTCCGACCCATGGTCGCGGGGATCGGAGACCCGTCGAACTGTTGATGGCAGTTCCATTTGGGAGATATCGGTTTACAGCATATGATATCCAAATTTGCTCTAACCGCAGATTTGCACATAGGATTTGGCGCTTTCCGGTAACACCCTGGTTCGCAAAGGGGTTTGCTTGATACTGGGAATCTCGCGACGTAGGCAGGTAACCGAATCCGCAGGAGGAGCAAAATTGAAACCGACATCACCTTCAAAAGCAGCGGCGGCAAAATCGTCGGTCACCTCTACGGCCCAGACGACGTCAGTCCCAGCAAGCAGTACCCGGGCATCGTGGTGGGGGTTCCGTTAGGGTCCGTGAAGGAACTGGCTGCGGGCGTCGTCGCGGAGGCGCTGGCCGACAATGGGTTCGTCGCGCTGGCGTTCGACTATCAGAGATACGGGGAGAGCGAACGCGAGCCGCGTCAGTACGAAGACCCGGGCTACGAGAACCGCACGAAGTGAATGCTGAAGTTCGGCCAGCATTCGGCGACTAGCGCACACTATGCTCCATGCAACCTTTGAAGATGACAGCAACGTAATTCTTGAGGCAAAAGCGATAAACAATTAGGCTGACGTCTATCGCCAAACCAAAATTGGGAAAATCCTTTGAACTGCGCAAAACCACTCGCTGTGGTGAGGGGCACGGTGCGTAGACCGAAGCG
>JAPUJL010000366.1 GCA_027296185.1 SAR324 cluster bacterium
GTAGGTGCCATCGTCCGTATAGGCCTCCTTGGCGATGGGGCGGGGGGCGGGCTGGCTCACCCGGATCGCACCCTCCTGGATGTCCGATTCGGCGGGAATGATGAGCGATTGGGGGTGCTCGGCGGCGGGATTGGCCGGCCCGAGGATGGGCCGCTCGGTGGTCTGGACGTGCCGCACCCATTTGTGGAACGAGCCGGCGAAAGGAGTGGACATGGAGCCTCCCAGAGGAGCGGGTGGATTCGGGGAACCATCGCCCGCGAGCCAGAAATACGCCCAGAAATTCGACCGGCTCGCCGAAGCGGAGCAGTAGATTACACCCCCCGCCCGCAAAAGGCGAACCGCGCCATCGCCGGCCCGCAAACCCGCTGCGGATCACGGTCCCGCCGGCCGGCGGCCGATTCCGATATTCAGGCCGATTTTCCGGCCGGCTTTCAGGCCGGGATTCAGGCTGGGCCGCGGGGTGGGCGGGAGGAGCGGTGCCAGGCGCGTTTCGATTTGGCGGGGGGCTTCAGCGCCTCCGCCAGAGCGGGGATCTCCAGCACCGAGAGGGTTCGGGTGCGGTAGAAGATGCCCCGGCGCACGACGAATCCCCGCACCCGGTGCAGGGGCCGCTCGTAGACCACGTCGATCAGCGGCTGACCGCGCACTTCGTACTCGAAGATGTCCACGGGCGGGGTCAACGCCCGGCCCTGGGCGTAGCCCCGCACCGCCTCGGCGATGATGCGCCACGGGTCGCACAGGTAGGCACCCTGGAAGGTATCGGGGTGCAGAGCGCGTGCGGCCAGGGGTCCGTCCTCGGCGAAGGGTGCCTTGAAGCGCAGCCTGCGCTTCTCCACCGCGGCCGGTGACCCGGGATACCACACCGGTTCGGCCCCCAGGGAATAGGCCAGCACGCCGGTGACCCGGTAGTTCGTCGTGAACACCGGATACACGAACGAGTGCTCCCGCACATCGCGGCCCCATTCGCAGGCGATGCGGTGCAGCCGCTTTTGCCGGGTGCCCTCTGAGGGATACATGTGGCGCGGGAGCGTGACGTGGGTTCGCCGGCGGCTAGCCGGTCAATTGACGTAAAGCGGCGCCAGCGGCCGGATCTCGCGGTCCGCCAGGATATGGAAGGTCTGTACCCGCTTGATGCTGTCGGCCGATAGGCTGTCCAGGGGAATGTACATCACGTGGATGCCGCGCGAGGCTGCCATGGCCAATGTCTGCGGCGAGGGGCCGGAGCGGGCGATGTAGCCCACGATGGGCTTGCGGGATAAATCGATGGTCGCCCGCAGCAGCAACTCCGCCCGGGTGCGGGCGCCCCGGTAGCGCGGGTTGCCCCACACCTGCGCGCGTCCGGTGGGGGGGTAGAGGGAGAGCACCCCGCCGTACTGGCAGCGGCTAATGCCGGGTCCGTCGAACTGCACGCCCGGCTCGGTGGAATAGAGCGCCAGATCCGATTCGCCGTCGTGTTCGGCGAACCACATCTGCTCGTGGGGATAACGGTTCTCCTCGTCCGCCTTGTGGAAGATCACGACCAGCGGCCCCACGTCGCCCATGCCGGGCAACTGCTCCTTGACGTATACCTTGCCCAGGGGCAGGTTGCGCAGGGTCTCGCGGATGTCCAGGCCATCCATCATCGACGCCTGGAACTCATGGGTGCGCACCCGCTGGTCGGAGAGCAGCGCGCGGCACTTGCGGCGCAGATACTCGAAGAATTCCTCCAGCTTGTCGTCCTGGGGCAGGTGCGAGACCCGCCGCTCGCCGACATCCCAGCGCTCCTCCCAGGAACCCTCTTCGCCCTCCTCCGGCGGCGCCTCGAGGTCCAGGTCGCCCTCGTCCATGTTGTCGCGGATCGAGGGAGGCAACCGCAGCCGCAGCACTAGGAATTCCCCCTCCGACTCGCCGCGCCCCTCTTCCATCTTGAGTTCGGGCAGGTCGGACTCGCCGTCGTAGAAGGGATAGTCGTCCGCCACCCGCAACGCCTGGAACGCGAAGTCGTCGTTGACGGTGTTCTTCGCCGCCAGCGCCAGCATGTACTTGGTCGGCGTGAGCCGCCGGCCCACCAGGGCCATGTTGCGGGCGAAGCGCAGCAACGTCGCCAGCCGCGACGGGGAGGGTTTCTGCTTCCATTCCCGCTCGTAGAGCGATACCGCGGTTTGCACCAGCTCGGACAGGGCGTCGTAGGTCTCGATGGATTCCTCCCCGCTCGGCCGTTGGCGCAGCGCGTCGAGCACCTGCCGGGTGGTCTCGGCGCGGGCGTCGCGGGCCGCCTGATACTCTCCGCCCCGGGTGAGGGGCAAGGGCCGCAACTGGGGAAAGTCCGCCGGGCGCATCCCCCGCCGGGCCAGCTCGTAGGCGTAGACCATGTTCGGGATGCCCTGCAGCGCCTGGGCGATGGATTCCTCGCCGAGATTGTAGAGCGTCTGCTCGCGCTGGGAGACCGCCCCCGGCGGCTCCGGCGTGCCCGCTTCCAGATGGTGCGCCACGCCATCCAGATGGGCGAGGCCGCAGACGAACAGCACGCGCTCGTGCCGCGCGGTAAGCCGGCGGAGCGCCGCCGCCATGGCGATCTCCCGGTCGTCGTCGGGGGATCCGGGCTCCGGCCGTTGCAGGCGGCCGGCCACCTCCCGCCAGTAACGCTCCAGCCCGATGCGGTGGATGATGTAGTCGTCCGGCGCGCGCACCGGCTCGGGCTGGTAGTCGAGAATATCGCGGTCCACGAAGTGCAGCGGGGTGCCGTGCTCCATGCCCAGCCGCACCGCCTCAACCAGGGAATCCTCCGGAGTAATCGGGACGATGCGGTTCACCTCATCCAGATCCTCGTCGAAGTCCTTGTAGCTCACCACGGAAAGATAGGGCAGCCGCTCCACTCCCTTGCGCACCGAGATTTCCAGGGTCCCGGGCAACTCCACGGCGATCGCCTGCGGCCTCACGGAGTGGAAGGCGGCCCGCACCAACGCCGCGAAGCTCCACCGCGCGTGCAGCGACGGCACCGCGTACACGCGGCCGAAGCGCACGAACGGTGCGGAGCTTGAGGGGCCGGGGTCGGGTTTCATGGGGGCGGGTGGCGGTCTCGCGGCCGCCGCGGGCTAGTTGCTGCGGTCGGTGGGGTTGAAGCGGGTCAGCAGGTACTCCGCGTCGGCCAGGCTGATCCGCTGCGGCTGCGGCGGCTCGTATTCGGGATCCAGATAGAGGGAGAATTCTTCTCCGACGATTTGCATGGCCGCCTGGCCGATCGCCTCGGGGCCGCTCAGGGTCATCTTTTCCATCAGCCGCTCGGCGTAGCGGATGATATGGATGCCGTCCCGGGACGCCACCGGCAGCTCGAACTTGTGACAGCGCCCCATGTATTCGCTGACCACGTCCAGCAGTTCCTCGTCGGAGTGGGGGAGGTTCACCCGGAAGATCTCCTTCTCCTCCTCGGCGCTGGGGAACCCCACTTTGATCTGGGGCTGCAACCGCGACAGAATGTACTCGGGAATCTCGTAGGTCGAGGAGTCGTCGTTCATGGTCACGCACACCCGGAAATCCGGATGGGCCTTGATCTTGATCCCGGCGATGATCGATTCCGCGTAGCGCCGCGTATCGAGCAGGGGCGCCAGCGAGGCCCAGCTCTTCTCGCTCATGCGGTTGCCCTCGTCCAGGATGCAGACGCCGCCGCGCAGCATGGCGGTGGTGAGCGGCGAGGCATGGTAGCGGATGACTTGCCCGGAGCCGATTACCGGCGTCACCAACAGATCTTCCGGCCGGGTATCCATGGTGCACTGGAAGATGAAGATGTCATCGCTGAACTCCTTGGCCACCGTGTAGGCCAGGGTCGTCTTGCCCACCCCGGGCTGCCCCAGGATGCGCGGGGAAAGCGGAATTTCCATCGCCGCGCTGCCGCCCGGCACCAGCCAGCAGGCGCGCAACTGGTTCTTCGCCGTTTCCGCCCCGACCGACAGCACCGGCATCTCGTCCGGTTGGGCAAGCCGCAATTCCACGCCGTCGATGGTGACCGTTCGGTCTTTCGGGCCGGACTTCGCTGCCATGCTGCTTCCTCTAACGTTGGGCCTTGGCGTGCCGATTGGCCTTCCCCGACTGACCAGTTTGCCAGAGGGCGGGATTAAAGTAAAATGCGCCCCATGGCACCCAAATCATCTGCTGGCGCCGATTCGCGGGCCGAAACTCCCGGCCAAGACCCGTTCGCCGTCGAGATTCACCACCGCATCGCGGATATCGGGCGCGAGGCCTGGGACACCCTCGTCGACGGCGGCTCGCCCTTTCTGGAGTGGGATTGGCTGCACGCCCTGGAGGAATCCGGCTGCGCCACCCGCGAGACCGGCTGGGGTCCCCACCACGTCGTGGTGCGCCTGGAGGGGCGCATCGTCGCCGCGTGCCCGCTCTACCTGAAGGGGCACAGCCAGGGGGAATTCGTCTTCGACCACCAATGGGCCCACGCGGCCCGACAGGCAGGGATCGAGTATTACCCCAAGCTGTTGGTGGCGGTCCCCTTCACGCCGGCCACCGGTTGCCGCATTCTCACCGCCCCCGGCGCCGACCGGCCCCAGCTGATCCGGCTGGTGGGCGGGGTGCTGATGAAGCTGTGCGTCGAGAACGGCATCTCGTCGGTGCACGTGAACTTCTGCCTGCCTGACGAGATCGAGGCCCTGGGCGACGCGGGTTACCACCGGCGCTCGGGCATTCAGTACCAGTGGGAGAACCACGGCTACGA
The DNA here is from genome assembly GCA_027296185.1 of SAR324 cluster bacterium. Lineage (GTDB taxonomy): Bacteria > SAR324 > SAR324 > SAR324 > JACQKK01 > JAPUJL01. The sequence continues at coordinate 4,700 of JAPUJL010000366.1, forward strand.
AACCTTCGAGGATTACCTGGGGATGTTCCGCAGCAAGCGGCGCAACAAGATCCGCCGGGAGATCCGCGAGATGGCCGACCAGGGGATCGACATCCGGGTGGTTGCCGGGGACGACATCGACGACGGCCTGGTGCCCACCCTGTACCGGCTCTACAAGAACCACATCGAAAAACTGTACTGGGGCAATCTCTATCTCAACGAGGCTTTCTTCGAGCATCTCGTCCAGCACTTCAAGCGCAACCTCTGCTTCGTGTTGGCCTCCCGGGAAGGGCGCGTCATCGCCGGCACCTTCAACGTCCAGAAAAACGGCGTGTTCTACGGCCGCTATTGGGGGACCTTCGAGGAGTGGCGCTACCTGCATTTCAACGTCTGCTACTACAGCGCCATCGACCACTGCATCCGCAATGGCATCCAGCGCTTCGAGCCCGGCGCGGGCGGCGACTTCAAGCAGTTACGCGGCTTCGAGCCCCGCATCACCAACAGCATGCACTTCCTCCATCCCCCGGTGCTTCACGAGGCCATCGGCGGCTACCTGCGCAACGAGCGGGAGCACATCTCCCGCACCGCCGAGTGGTACCAGGCCAACAGCCAGCTGAAGCTGGATCGGAAGTAGACGGCGGAACCGGGCCGGCACCGCCTCATGCCTCGCCCGCCTCTCCCCCTTATC
>JAPUJL010000367.1 GCA_027296185.1 SAR324 cluster bacterium
AGCCGCTCATGAAGGGCAGAAATACGGAGGCACAATGGCGCTGGTTCTGACCAGGAAAGTGGGCGAAGTCATCATCATCGGAGACGACATCAAGATACAGGTGCTCGAGATCAAGGGAAAACAGGTTCGCCTCGGCATCGAGGCACCCAAGAAATACGCGATTCACCGGGAAGAGGTTTACATCCGCATTCACGAGGAAAACATACTGGCCGCCTCCAAGGCCCCGCTGAGCCTGAAATCCATCGGTGATCTTTGGAAGAAGAGGAAATAGCCGTCCGCCGCGTCCGGCACAGTGAGGTTGCGTACCCCTTCAAGATTCTGAAAGCCCTGTAAGGGCACACCGGGGATCGTCAATCCTGGCCAGTGAGGGTTGCCTGGACAGCCTCCTCCAGGACGGCCTGGGTGATCGGGCAAAGTGGAATCCTACGTCCTGATGGCCGGTTTAGCCTCTCGCCAGTTGGCGTGCATCGTCGGTGGAATCCTGCTGGCCGGGTGTGCGCAATTCGGAATCCCCGATTTCCCGCCGGAGTTGCGGAGTCCGCTGCGGGCCCCGGGCGAGCTGTTCGTCGTCTACCACCCGCAATCGGTGCTGGGGTTCGGCCACACGGGGTTGATCGTGGCCACGCCGGGCGGCGGCGAATTCGTCCGTTACGACCAATACGCTTCCGCCGAGATTGCATACGAAAGGCGGGTCGCCCGGGGAGAGGCCCACTTCTGGGAGGCCGTCACATCGCGGCTGCCTTCCATCGGTGGGTATACCCGGGAATACGTCACCCGCCACCGGGCGCCCTCCGCGGCCGCGCTGGTGGGCCGGGCCGAGTACGCCGTACCGGTGGCGGTGGGGGCGGAGGCGCGCCGCCGAATCTACGAGGCGGCCGAGCAGCGCTTCGCCGAAGCGGGCGAACTGGAGTCGAGCGAAGCGCGGCGCTACTACCTCGTCCAAAACAACTGCCAGCACTTCTTGCTCGACCTGCTGCACGCGGGGGGCATCCCCGAGGACCACTATTTCCCGAAGTATCTGATGGAGGCGGTTCTGGAGCAGTACCGGACGCGAAACGGAGGTCAGCCGCAAAGGTAGGAGCCGGGTCCGGAATGCGGTGAGGAGGGGGAGCCGAGTGCGCGGGGTAAACCGAACGGAACGGGATGACATCGGCCATCCGGTTCCGCCAAGTCTATCGACCAGCGTGGAACATTCCGCCCAGCTGAGGTTCTTGAACTTAAACGAGCTTCTATTCGCGCTTCCTGGCCAGGTACGACACGATGATGCTGATCTCGTACAGGATGATCACCGGGACACCCAGCAACACCTGGGTGAATACGTCGGGGGGCGTGAACACCGCGGCGAACAGGAAGATGATCACGATGGCGTAGCGCCGGCCGCGAATGAGAAACTTGTGCGTGATCATGCCCATCCGGGTGAGGAACAGGGAAATCAGCGGAAGCTCGAAAACCAGGCCGAAGACGATCAACAACCGCACGGTGAAGGAGAGGTAGTCTCCCACCCGTAGCGAAGGGACAAGAGTCTTGTCGTAGTTGACCAGAAACTCGATCGCGTAGGGATAGACAATGTAATAGAGGAACGTCCCGCCCCCCACGAACAAGGGAAACGACAGCAGCATGAACGGCCACATCACCAGCTTCTCGCGGTTGTAGAGCCCGGGGCGCACGAACATCCAGATTTGGGAGAGGATGATCGGGAAGCCCACGAACAACGCGGCGAAGAAGCTCGCCTTGAGGTGGGTGAAGAACGGGTCGGTCAGGGTGTCGAACTGCAGCGCCCCCACGTGAGGCAGTACGGGGCCTTGGATGAACGCCAGGATTTCGTCGCTGAATCCGAAAGCTACCAGAAACAGCACGATGACCGCGCCGGCGGAGATCATCATCCGCTTGCGCAACTCCATCAGATGCAGCATCAGCGGCATCTTGGGGTCGTTGATCTCGTTTCCCGCGTTCGACTCGGTCATGGACGGCGCACTGTGAAGGGTGGATTTGGGGTTCCGCGACGAACGATCCTAACCCCCAGAGCGGGGGATGACAAACGCCGGCCGGGGCGGAGAGTTCCCTGGCGAATTCGCGGCAGCCACCAAGTACCCCGCGGGAAGTGGCGCGGCTGGTCTGAAATTGGCATGGTGGCTTCAGAGACACCCTGCGCCCCGGCCAATTCCGCCCGGCCCCGGCCATTGCCGCCCGGCCCTGACTGGCGCGCGGCGGCCGCCGGTGGCCTTGGCCGCCCGGCCCGCACAGTTCACCATTCCGAAGGCGCGGCATGGAACCAACGATGACCACCCCCCATCCCTCCCGATCCGATCCCCAGGCTCCCGCAGAATGGGCGCCGGCGCGCCGGCTGCTCTGCAACGCGTGGCTGGTGCGCCCATTCGACGCGGCGCTGCCGGCGATATTGGCCGCTCTAATGGCCGCGGCGCTGTCGATGGCGCCCGGCTGGGCCGCCGCGCAAAAGCCTCCGGACAAAGAGGAATATATCATCCAGCGCACGCTGCGGCTGCCCAAGGGCGAGGTGCACGACGTGCTCTTTGCGCCCAACGAGCGGTTCATGGTGACCCTGGGCAGCAACCACTCCCTGCGGCTGTGGGAAACCGAGTCCGGCCGAGCCGCCAAGGACATCCGCACCGGCGATCACCGGGCCACCCGGGCCTACTATCATCCCAACGCCGACGTCATCTTCACCGGCGGGCGGGACAACAATGCGATCGCCTGGGATTTGGGCAAGGCTGTGGCCTCGCGGACCTATACCGGCCATACGGCGCCGGTCACGTCCCTCGTGACGGACGCCGAAGGGGCGTTGCTGTTCTCCGGCGCGCGCAACGGAAAGGTGATCGTTTGGGAGAGCGAGTCGGGGAAAGTGGTCGCGGAGTTCGAGGCCCACGGCACCGCGGTGACGGCCCTCGCCCTGCACCCCGACGGCAAGCACCTCGCCACGGGCGGCGCGGATCAAACCATCCGCATCTGGGAATGGGAGCAGCGCAAGGGGCTGACCCGCCTCTCCAGCCACATCGGCGCGATCACGGAGCTGCGCTTCCACTTTCAACCCGACCTGCTGATCTCCGCCTCCGCCGACGGCACCATCAAGTTCTGGTTGTGGCAGGAGCAGGAGAACCCGAACACCGCCACCCTGGTGGGCCATACCCGGGCCGTAACGGGTCTGGAAATCCACCCCAACGAGAAGTGGCTGATCTCGTCCTCCCTGGACAAGACGATTTTCATCTGGAGCATCGAACGCCAGTCGATCCTTCAGGAGCTCACGCTGGTCGACGGTCCCATCGCCGCCATCAGCCTCAGCGTGAGCGGCCGCAATCTCATCGGGGCCTACGACAAGGATCGGGCGCGGAACTGGAAGCTGGAAAAATCCGCGTTCCTGGCGACGCTGGAGGGCCACCGCCAGTCGGTCGTTTCCATGGACTTCGCCTCCAACCCGCGCTACCTCGTCACCGCCTCGCCGGACAAATCGGTGAAGATCTGGGACCTGAAGGACCGGCGGGCGATCAAGTCCTTTCCCACCGAGAACCACATCGTGCAGGTGGTGCGCTTCGCCCAGGGCGATCGCACCTTCGCCACCGGGGGCACGGACGGCGTGATTCAGATCTGGGACACGGCCAAGGGCGAAGTGCTGTCGCGGATGAAGGGCCATAACGGCAAGGTGAATGCGCTGGCCTTTCACCCCCGGGAGCCGCGCCTGCTCTCCGGTGGCTCGGACAAGACCTGG
>JAPUJL010000368.1 GCA_027296185.1 SAR324 cluster bacterium
ATGGCCTTGTCCAACATTTCCAGTGCCTGGACATTGTCCGTTGCCGTGTGCCGGTGATGATGATCCTTTCCCCGCAGGAAGAAATCCCAAGCGGCCAGATTGTCCGTGTTCTTGCGCTTGGAGCGTTCCAGGTTGGCGGACTCCAGCCGCCGGGGAATGCTCGCGACGATTGTCTGCCCAATCTCGTCCTGAATCGCGAACACGTCCTCGAGCTCCCGGTCGTACTTCTCCGCCCAGATGTGGCTGCCGTCGATGGCGTCGATGAGCTGGGCGGTGATCCGCACGCGGTTGCCCACCTTGCGCACGCTCCCCTCCAGCACGTACTGGACGCCCAGGTCCCGTGCCACCTGCTGCACCTGCACGGCGCGGCCCTTGTAGGAGAACGACGAGTTGCGGGCGATCACGAACAGCGACTTGAACCGGGACAGCTCGGTGATGATGTCCTCGGTGATGCCGTCGGCGAAGTATTCCTGATCGGTGTCGCCGCCAATCACCGTGAAGGGCAACACGGCGATGGAGGGCTTGTTGAGCCGCGAAGCCGCCACATTGTCCTTGCGCGGGCTCCGGGCCGCCGCACCGTACAGCACCCGGTAGACCGGCACCGGGTTGACGATGTTTTTCAGCTGATGTTCGCCGAGGAACTCGTATTGTAGTTGCAGGCGGTCCTGCACGACTTCATGGGTCCCGCTGGAGATACAGATTCCCCCCGGCTCGGAGAGCCCTTCCAGCCGTGCCGCAACGTTCACCTCGTCCCCGTAGATGGCGTCGCCGTCGGCGACGATGGGGCCCACGCTGATGCCGATGCGAAAATCCATCCGCCGCTCTGGCGGCTGGCCGGCGTTGCGCTTCTCCAGCTCGGACTGGATCTCCACGGCGGACTGGACGGCTTCCACCGGATTCTCGATCTCGGCCAGAATGGAATCCCCCGGCGCATTGACCACCCGGCCTCCGTGCCTGCCGAGGATGTCGGAGAAAATCCGGCGGCTGGCCTTGATCGCCTCGACGGTGAAGTCCACATCGAGGCCCATCAGCCGGGAATAGCCGACGGCATCCGCGAGCAGGATGGCACTGTGACGGCGGGTGGGTTCGGACGATTCCATGGTGCTCCCCTCGGGCGATCCGATTGAAACGATCCCGTATTACGGCAGCCCTGGGCGGCAATGTCAAAGGCACCATCAACGGCACCGGCACGGTCCAGAGGGGGCCGGGCCGCCTCACAGGGTCGGTTTGCCCGGGCCGCGGCAAAGGGATTACACTTCCACATGGACCCGCACCTGGCGAATGGCTGCCGAAGCCGGCGATGAGCGAGCGGCCCATCCTGTTCGTGGGGGACATCCAGGGCTGTGCCGAGGAGTTGGCGCAACTGTTGGATGCGGCGGGGTTCCGGCCGGGCCGGCACCGGCTGATCCCCGTGGGCGATACGGTCAACCGCGGACCCGATGCCCCCGGCGTGCTGCGCATGCTCCGGGAGGCGGAGGCCGAGCCGGTGCAGGGCAACCACGAGCGGCACCTGCTGGCCATCCTCGACCGGGGCGAATACCCCAACTGGCTGCGCAAGGGGTCGGCCCATGCGCAGTTGACCGAGACGGGCGAGCTCGACCGGGCGGCGGAGTGGATACGAATCTGGCCCCTCTACCGCGAGGGGCCGGATTGGATCGTCGTGCATGCCGGTTTGCACCCGGCGCTGGAGCCGGCGCAGACGGATGCCTCCTTCATGACCGAGGTGCGTTATTGCACGGCGGAGGGCGGCCTGCCCCGCGTGCCGGACGGCAAGCTGACCGGCTCCCCCGACGGGTTCCGCCCCTGGTACGAATTCTACGGCGGAACGCCCACGGTGATCTACGGCCACTGGGCGCGGCAGGGGCTCCTCGTGCGCGACCGGCTGCGGGGGCTGGACACGGGCTGCGTGTACGGCGGCCACCTCACGGGGCTGTGGTGGCCGGAGGACCGCATCGTCCAGGTCAATTCCACCCAGCCCTACCGCCGCCTGCCCGTGCCGAAAACGTGAAACGATGACCGGGGGCAACCGATCGTGATCGACGATGCCGTGAAGCGCTTTTCCCGAAGCGTCGGCCTTGCCTGGGGGCTGGCCGCGCTGATGCTTTCCGTGTTGCCGCCGTCCGCGCCCGCCCAGGGCATGGAGCGGTTGGAGCTGCTGCGGCTGTCGGAGGCGGAGGACTATCGGGGCTGGATGGAGCGGTTCGCCAGGGAAGACCTGCGGCCGATCTCCCGGCGCACACGGTTCTCCGATTCGGCCAAGCGGTTCAAGCTGGAGGGGGGCGCGTTGCGCATGGCGACGCGCAAGAACTCCTATTACATCGGCAGCCGGTTGGAGGGGCTGCTTCCGGTATCCCTGCTGGAATACCCCTACCTGCGGTTCGTGGTGCGCATCGACCGGGCGCCCAAGGATGCGGAGTTGACCGGCGAGCGGCACGACGATTCCGCCCTGCGCATCTTCGCCGTCACGCGCCCCCGGCCGATCCAAACGGTGGTGTATGCCTGGAGCTGGACGCTGCCCGTGGGTCGGTGGAGCGCCCGGGGGCTCTCGGAGCGCGGCCTGTTCAACAACGTGCGCCGCAAGTCTTTCGGCCAGGGCGAGCCGCTGAAGGGGCAATGGTTGACCGTCGAGGTGAACCTGCTCGAGGATTTCCGCTCCCAGTTCCCCATGTACACCGATCCGGCGCTCAAGGCCCTGCATCTCAAGGCGGACAGCAACGATACGCCCCGCGCCCGCAGCCTGGCCTGGGTGCGTTCGGTCTCCCTGCACCGGCACAGCCTCAGGGAGCGGGGCCTGGCGGAGGGGGCACCCTACGAAGACACCCTGCTCTGGTACCGGTGAGCGGAGTGCGGCTCGCCATGGCGGTTCAGGGAAGGACGACGGGCAGTGGCCGTTCCAGGCGCAGCTCGCGGGGCGAGACCCGCGCCCGGTAGGCGAGCAGTTCGACGCCCGCCGCGGCGGCCTCGCGCAGGGTGCGGCCGTAGAGCGGGTCGATGTCGTCGGCGGGCTCCATGACCCGGCAATCCTCCCGCTGCACGACGAACAGCATCGCCGCCCGCTCTCCCCGGGCCACCACGTCCATCAGCTCGTTGAGGTGCTTGGTGCCCCGCGCCGTGACGGCATCGGGAAACAGCGCCCGTCCCCCGCGCCCCAGGGTGACGTTCTTCACCTCCACATAGCAGGGCGGGCACCGGGGGGATTCCAGCAGCAAATCGATGCGGCTGTTCCGGCCGTACTTCACTTCCCGCCGCAAGCTCTCGTAACCGCTCAGCTCGGGGATGACGCCCGCCTCGACGGCTTCCTGGGCCAGGCCGTTGGCCCGGCCGGTGTGCACCCCCACCAGCACGCCGCCCGCCTCGGCGATTTCCCAGGTGTACTTGAGCTTGCGCTTGGGATTGTCGCTGAGCGAGACGTAAGCGCGGCTGTCCGGCTCCGTGCAGGTGAGCATGGTGCCCGTGTTGGGCGTGTGGGCGGTGATCTCCTCGCCGGAAGCGAGCACGATATCGGCGAAGAAGCGCTTGTAGCGCCGCACGAATCGCCCGCACAGCAACGGCGTCTCGAAGATCACCTTTTCGCCGATAGACGGGCCGGGCCGCCGCACAGCGGGGAACTCATTCCGCGCGCTTCCGCAGGATGGCTCCGTAGAGCCCCATCCAGTCGGCACCGGGCAGCGTCTGGAAATCCCCTCGTTCGGTGATCTGCGCCTCGGCCTGGCCGGCCAGCACCGCCGGTGGAGCCAGGCCGCCGAAGGAGACCCGCTGAAATCCGCGGTGCACCTCGAGAAAAGCGGCGATTTGCCCCTCGTTCTCCTCGGGCTCGAGGCTGCACGTGGAGTAGAGAATGCACCCACCGGGCTTCAGGAGGCGGGCCGCCTCCGCCAGCATGGCCCGCTGGGCTTCGGCATAGGCGGCGATGTCGCTGGGCCGCTTGCGCCATTTCAGCTCGGGGTACTTGCGGATCATCCCGGTGGACATGCACGGCACGTCCAGCAGGATCGTGCCGGGGCTTCCGGGCTGCAGGGGCAGCCGCTCGGCATCGGCCACCAGCAGCGGCGTGGGCGTTTGCCGCAGGCGATCGAAGTTCTCGCGGATCATCCCGATCCGCTCCAGGTGACGGTCGATCCCGACGAGCCGGGCCGTGCCCGTCGCCTCCCGGACCAGTTGGGTCAGCTTGCCGCCGGGCGCGGCGCAGCCGTCGATGGCCCAACCTTCCAGCAGCGGCGCCACCCACGCGGTCAGCAGCTGCGACGCCGCGTCCTGAACGTAGACCGCGCCGTCCCGGAAGGTCGTGGAGCGGAGCAGCGCCCCGGTCTGCTCGACGACGAGAGCGGAGCGCACCCGCGGGTGGGGCTCGGCGGCGATCCCCTCAGCTGACAGGCGGGCGGCGGCGCCCTCCGCGTCAGGGCCTTCGCACCGAACCGTGGTTCCGGCGAAGCGGTTGTTCGCCTCGCAGATGGCCCGGCAGGCTTCCTCGCCATAGCGCTCCCGCCACCGCTCCACCATCCAGTCGGGGTGGGAGGTGCGCACCGCCAGGGGCAAGGTTCCGGGGTCCGCCGCGCCACTGTCCAGCTCTCGCTGGGCGGTGCGCAGGACGCCGTTGACCCAGCCCTTGGCCCGCCCGTACCCCAGCCGCGGGGCGATCTGGACGGTCTCGAACACCGCCGCGTGGGCGGGCACCGCCGACAGAAACCGCAACTGGAACAGCCCCAGCATCGCCAGCGCCGCCACCGCCCGTTGGGGGCGGCGGGCGCCGCGGTGGGAAAGGCGCGTCACCTCCGCTTCCAGGTACCGCTTGTGGCGCACCATGCCCAGCAGCAGCTGGCTGTAGAGCCGCCGATCCACCGGCGATGGGAGCCCCTCCGGCGGGACATCGCGCAGGGCGCCGCCCCGGTCGAATTCGAGATAGGCCTCGACCGCCGCCAACCGCACCGGATCGGGAGGCTGAATGGGGCGCGCCGGCGAGCCTTTACCGGCGGAACGGCGGCGGAAGGCGGGGGCGTGAGTCATGGTGCTCGATGGATGGAATGGGCCGGCCCGAAGTTGAGGCGCCCGCATGGACGGGTGCGTACGATACCTTGGCGCCAGTCTATCCCATCGCCGGGGCGTAAGGTACGGCGGCCCGCAGGCGCCTTGCCCTGACTTGGCCCGGGAGGGTAGAATCGGCCAGACTGGCCGCCGGGACTTCGGGACTACGGCCGCAATCGGGTTTGCCATGACCGCCAGCGAACGCCTCATCCGCTTCACCCGGGTGCCCAGCCCACACGGTCCGGTGCTGCTGGCCGGGCGGGAGTCCGGGCTGGTGCGGCTCAATTTCCAGGCGGGCACCCATCCGGCCGTTCCCGCAGCGGACTGGATCGAGGATCCGGTCCCTCTGGCGGAGGCCGCCCGGCAACTCGAAGCCTATTTCGCCGGGGAATTGCGTGAATTCACGGTAACCGTCGAGCCGGAAGGCACCTCGTTTCAGCAAACCGTGTGGCGCGAGCTGCGGCGCATCCCCTACGGGAAGACCATCTCCTACGGGGAATTGGCGCGCCGGGCGGGCAAGCCCAAGGGTGCCCGGGCGGTGGGCGCGGCCAATGGCGCCAATCCGGTTCCGGTGATCGTCCCCTGCCATCGGGTGATCGGTGCCGACGGCAGCCTCACCGGCTACGGCGAGGGGCTGCCCATCAAGGCGGCGCTGCTGGAATTGGAGCAATCCGCGGTGGGTCAGGCCCGGCTGTTCCGATAGTC
>JAPUJL010000369.1 GCA_027296185.1 SAR324 cluster bacterium
TAAGCTCCAGGCCTCCTGCGCCACTGCCGCTGCCGCCGGCATGAAAATCTCGACCACAACCGAAAAGGTGGTCACGGCGCTGAACGAGGTGAACGAGTACCTGCTGGTCAACCACCCCCTCGATTGCTCGATTTGCGATCAGGCCGGCGAGTGCAAGCTGCAGGATTTCGCATTCAGCCACGGCACCGGCCATTCGGAGATGGAATTCGAGAAGCGGGTGTACGGATGGCGCGACGTGGGCACCTACATCATGCTCGAGCGCAACCGCTGCATCCATTGCTCCCGCTGCGAGCGCTTCTCGCGGGAGGTGGAAGGCGGTCACGACTTCGGGATGTTCCTGCGGAGCCACGAGGTGGCCTTCGACACTTTCGAGGATCACCGGATCACCCACCCGTTCCAGGGCAATCTGGTCGATCTGTGCCCGGTGGGTGCCATCACCGAGCGGGAATTCCGCTTCAAGAAGCGGGTGTGGAAGCTGAAGAAGACCAACTCCATCTGTCCCTCCTGCGCCACGGGCTGCAACATCACCGTCGAGCACCACCGCAACAAGGTGGAGCGGCTGAAGCCGCGGGAAAATCAGGCCGTCAACCGCTGGTGGATGTGCGACATCGGGCGCCTGGGCTACCGGGAGCTCAACGATCGCGACAACCGGCCCCTGGAGCCCTTGGCCCGGGTGAAGGGCCAGCTTCGCTCGGCGGGCTGGGAAGCCGTCTACCAGGCCATGGCCCAGCGGGCGAAGGAGATCGGCGCGGAAGGGGAGCAGGCCGTGGGGCTGATCGATGGCCAGGCCAGCAACGAGGAGTTGCACCTGTTCGGCAAGCTGCTGTCCGAGTGCTTCGGCAGCGGGACGGTGCTCTTTCCCGCCCCGCCGAAGCGTGAGGCGAGAGGCAACGGATTTCTCCAGAGCCTGATCGCGGCGGACAAGTCGGCCAACTCCCAGGGCGCGATGGCGATGGGATTCGAAGCCGCGAATGCGGAAAAGGCCCAGAAAGCCGTCGCGGCCGCCAAGGTGCTGTGGGTGTTCGGTACCCCTTTCGCCGAAGACGGCGCCATCCGCGAGGCGGCACGCAAGGCGGAGCTGATCGTGCACGTCGGCACCGCCAATGGCGCCTGGCGCGACGTGGCCGACGTGGTGCTGCCCGGGCTGACCTACGCCGAGAAGGCCGGAACGTTCACCAACAGGGATCGCCGGGTGCAGCGCTTCCAGCCCGCCGTCCGCGGGCCGGAGAACGCCCGGGAGCAAATCCGCATTCTCGCCGAGTCCATGGCCGCCCTGGGTAAACCCCAAGCGGCCGGCTCCGCCGGTGAAGTTCTGGCGGCGATGGGCGGGGCCTTCCAGGGCCTCACCTGGGAGACGGTCGGCGATCTGGGCGCGCCCCTCGGCGAAACCGGATAAGCCGGGAACCCCAAATTGCGGGACGAACGGGAGCGGGACACCGCTCCGCATTGGGATCGGAATCGATAAGGATGGAAATCGCTTTCTATTTGTTTGGCGCCGTGGCGGCCGTCGCTGCGGCTTCGATCCTGGTGCTGCGTAGCCCGGTGTACTGCGCCATGGCGCTGGTGGGGACGTTGGTCTGTTTGGCGGCGATCTACATCCTGCTGAACGCGGAATTCGTGGCGGCCGTCCAAGTGTTGGTCTATGCGGGCGCAATCATGGTGCTGTTCCTGTTCGTCATCATGATGCTGAACCTGAAGTCCGATCGCCCCTTCGCCCTCAAGTTCAGCCTGCCCAAGTGGCTCGGGCTGGCAGTGACCGTGGGCATCCTGGCGCAGTTGATCGGCGTCTTCAACAGTTCCGCGGTGCGGACGGGGCCCATCGGTTCCTACTCGGAGGAGCGGGTAGCCCAGGAAGGCAGCACGGAGATTATCGGCAAGCTGCTGTTCACCGAGTACGTCCTGCCCTTCGAGATGATCTCGATCCTGCTGCTGGTCGCGGTGATCGGTGCGGTGGTGCTGGCCAAGCGGCGCCTCAAGCCCGAGGGCGAGGAGGGCCGGTGACCATCCCCATCGAGCATGTGCTGACGCTGAGCGCCATCCTGTTCACGATCGGGGTGACGGGGGTGATCCTGCGCCGCAACGCGATCATCGTGTTCATGAACATCGAGTTGATGCTCAATGCGGTCAACCTGGCCTTTATCGGCTTTGCCGCGTCCATGCAATCCATGACGGGCGTCGTGTTCGTCTTCTTCATCCTGGTCGTGGCCGCCGCGGAAGCTGTCGTCGGATTGGCGATCATGGTGGAAATCTTCCGCAACAAGCAAACCCTCAATATCGACGAACTGAACCTGTTGAAATGGTGAGGCCGACCAGCTTCCGCGCCGGAGCAGCCGCCCGGCCTCGGCCCGGTGTGCTCCCGCGCCCGATCCGGACGGCGCGGAGGGCGGAGCGGCGGAACGGGGCCGGGTGCGGCGGTGCCGCTCCTAAATTGGGGAGCAGATGACCGATTACTTGTGGCTGATCCCGGCGTTGCCGCTGCTGGGCTTTCTGATCAATGGCTTGCTGGGCAAATCCCTGGGCAAGCGATTCGTGACCCTGGTTGGGCCGGGAACGGTGGGCGCGTCGCTGGTGCTCTCGGTGCTGGCGTTTCTGGAGATGGTGGGGTCGCCGGAGCTGAGCCTGACCCAGACGCTGTTCACCTGGATCGGCGTGGGCGAGTTCCAGGTGCCCGTGGCCTTCATGGTGGACCGGCTGTCGGGGCTGTACATCCTCATCGTGACCGGAGTCGGCTTCCTGATCCATGTCTACTCGATCGGCTACATGGGGGAAGAGGAGGGGTATCACCGCTTCTTCGCCTACCTGAACCTGTTCATCTTCTTCATGCTGCTGCTGGTGCTGGGCACCTCCCTGCTCCTGTTGTTCGTGGGATGGGAAGGCGTGGGGCTCTGCTCGTATCTGCTGATCGGCTTCTACTACGAGCGGGATGCCGCCGCCTCGGCGGCCAAGAAGGCCTTCGTCGTGAACCGGATCGGCGATTTCGGTTTCATCGTGGCGTCGCTGTTGATCTTCTTCACCCTGGGCACCCTGGACATGGCCACGATCAACGCCCAGGCGTCCGCCTATCCCTACGGCGGCGCCCTGATCACGGCCATTACGCTCTTGCTGTTCCTCGGCGCCACGGGCAAGAGCGCGCAGATTCCCCTGTTCGTCTGGCTGCCGGACGCCATGGAAGGGCCCACCCCGGTCTCGGCGCTGATCCACGCGGCCACGATGGTCACGGCGGGCCTGTACCTGCTCGCCCGGATGAGCGCCCTGTTCGTGATGGCGCCGGCGACCATGGCGGTGGTGGCGATCGTCGGCGCGGCGACGGCGTTCCTCGCGGCCACGATCGCCTTGGTGCAGAACGACATCAAGCGGGTGCTGGCCTACTCCACGGTCAGCCAGCTGGGCTACATGTTCATGGCCATGGGCGTGGGGGCGTTCACGGTCGGCATCTTCCACGTGATGACCCACGCCTTCTTCAAGGCCCTGCTCTTCCTCGGCGCCGGCTCGGTGATCCTGGCCGTCCATCACGAGCAGGACATGCAGAAGATGGGGCGGCTGCGGCACAAGATGCCCATCACCACCTGGACGTTCGTCGTCGGTGCCCTGGCCATTTCCGGGTTTCCGCTCCTCTTCGCGGGGTTCTTCAGCAAGGACGAGATCCTCTGGAGGGCCTTCTCGTCTCCCGCCGGCCATCCCCTGCTGTGGGTGGTGGGGGCCATCACGGCGGTGCTCACCGCGTTCTACATGTTCCGGTTGGTGGCGCTGACCTTCTTCGGCGAGAGCCGGGTCGACCCCGATGTAGCGATTCACGTCCACGAGTCGCCCTGGACCATGACCGTGCCGCTGATGGTGCTGGCCGGGCTCGCCATCGTGGGCGGCTGGGTCGGCATCCCCCACGTGCTGGGCGAGCCCCTGCACCTGCCCAACCAGATCGAACACTACTTCGATGGCTTCTTCGCCACCCTCCCCATCGAGGCGGTGCATCACGAGGTGACCACGGAGATCCTGCTGATGGTGATCTCCACCCTGGGCGCCCTGGCTGCCATGTGGGCCGCGTTCCGTCTGTTCTCCTCCAACCTGGAGCGGATGGCGGCGCTCAAGGCGAAGCTCGCCCCGCTGCACAAGCTGCTGTTCGGCAAATACTTCATCGACGAGTTGTACGACTGGACGGTGATCAAGCCGATCCATTGGATTTCCCGCAACGTTCTCTGGCTCATGGTGGACGTGCGCCTCATCGACTGGGCGGTGAATATCGTGGGCACCGCCACCCGCGGCTTGGGCGGTGCGGTGCGGCTCACGCAGAACGGCATCATCGAAAACTACGCCGTCGGCATCGCCCTGGGCGCGGTGTTGATCCTCTGGTGGCTGGTGTTTTGATGGGCAACCCGCTGTGCCGGCGAGATTCGATGCTCCACCAATTTCCTTGGCGTTGACTGAACCCACATGACGAGTCTCGGCTTTCCCATTCTTACGCTGGTGATCTTCTCGCCCTTGCTGGGCGTGTTGCTGCTGTTCTTCGTGGACCGGGAGCGGCAGGAGCTGGCCAAGTGGGTGGCGCTGGTGACGAGCTTCGTCACCTTCCTGATCTCGCTGCCGCTGTTCTGGGTTTACGACCCGCAGGGCGCCGTGTTCCAGTTCGTCGAGCAGGTGCCGTGGATCGAGAGTTGGGGCGTGGAG
>JAPUJL010000037.1 GCA_027296185.1 SAR324 cluster bacterium
CGACAGCAGCAAGAGCACCATGCCCGCGGTTTTGATCTTCGCCATTCTCCACCTCCCGTCGTTGCAGAAAAGATTGGAGCGCGCCGCCGGTCGAAACCGATCTCGATGGCGGGGTTCGCGCCGCGGCCGCTCGCGCTCCCCCTTTTACAACGCTGGCCGCTGACGCCTGTCTATCGGATTGTGGGCGCGGGATCAATCCGCTTCTCATGCCCAGCGGGAGCCCTGGCGATGTCCGAGAGCCATCGCTGGGGCAGGCGGTGTTTCAGCGGCCCGCGTTCGCGATGCATAAAGCCGGCAACCGGAAAGGCAGGGGCGCCAGCCGGATCCAAATCGTCAGAGGGAGCGGGACAATTTAGGGGCCAAGACCAAAATCGTTTGAATTTTTCTGCTTGCCGGACTATGTTCGAGCGTCGGCGGTCCCGAGATTCCCTGCCTAGCCTGGAGGTGAAGTGTTTGGGCCGTAATGGCGGCTCCAACTGGGAATTGCCGGGTCAACCTTGTTGCCTATCCGGGAGATGATCGATGATACGGTTCAAGTACGTCTTGCTCACGGTTCTACTCACTCTGTCTGTCGTGATGCTGGCCACCGCGCAGGAAACAGAGGAGGGAGGATTCCGCAGGGAGGCTCAATCGGTGAAAGCGCCCTGCGAGTACAACGGAAAATCCCACGAGCACCGGGCGATGACTTGGCAGGACGAGATAGTGGCAAAGACGGATCGGGAAGATTGGGGCAAGTGCCAAACTTGTTGGGACGGCAAATGGATCACCGCTTGGGTGCAGGAAAAGCCATACTGCAAGGGTAAGTACTAAGCACTCATAGGCCGGAACCGCCCATCGCCGCGGTTCCGGCCTGGATTCCTCCCGGCCTGTCAATCGAAGCCATCTGACCGCGCCGGGCCCCGCATCGGTCCGTCAGGCCGTCGCCCGCTGAATTCGCGCGAGCCGCCGGCTTGCGCTCCGGGCTCTGGGCTTCGATTGCCGACACCCGTCAAAACGTCCACTCCCGGGGCGCATCGTCGTCGCCGGCCTCTTCCTCCCACCCGATCCGCACCACGTCCAGCGCGGTGCGCTCCCCCTTGCGGCTGCGCCCGACGCGATATTCGACCACGTCGCCGGCGTGCAGCGCATGGAGCCCGTCCCCACCCAGGCCGGAGCGATACACCCGGATTTCACCGCCCCGGTCTTCCTCGATGAGGCCGCTCCCCTTCTGGGGATCGTAGCGGCGCACGATGCCACGCGGCATGGTCACTACCCGCTGGGAGCCAAAAGATAGCTCTGCACGATCGGCGTGCCGCCTTCCGTCTCGAACCGGCTCACGTCCCGATCGGGCGGGAGCCCCTCGAAGTCGAAGTGGCAGTATTTTCCCAACACCTCCAGGGGGCCCGCGATATCCGGCACCCGGAAATAATCCCCAGGCACGGAGCGGAACAGCTTCACGGAGAATGTCACCCGCCCATCCCGCTTGCCGGCGATCCGCCGGGGCCGGAGGGCCTCGAACACTCCCTGGATCGGCTCGCGCTGAGCCCGCAGCACCGGGTGATTGGCCGCCTGGCGCTCGGCATACGGATCCGGGTTGACCTCAGCCAACTGGAGGCAGGTTTGCCATGGCGTTCCGTCCATTGCGTCAACCGCGGCTTGGGTGGGTCGATCTGCTGGGCGGCCGGGCGGCCCGGATGCCAGGGAGCGGCACCGGTCACCGGAAGCCCGAATTCGAAGTTACACTATTCACAACGAGGAAACGGCGGCAACCGATGCAGGTTTCAATCGAGCAGGCTTTCCGCGAAGTCGGCCGGATCGAACGGCTCCAGGTCGTCCACCCCTTCCCCCACGCCAATGTAGCGAATCGGCAGATCGAACTCGTTGACGATCCCCACCACCACTCCGCCGCGGGCCGTTCCGTCGAGCTTCGTCACGATCAGCCCGGTGACGCCGAGGGCCCGGTGAAATTCGCGGGTCTGCAGGATCGCGTTCTGCCCCGTGTTGGCGTCCAGCACGAGCCAGGTCTCGTGGGGTGCATCGGGGATCACGTTGCCGATCACGCGCTTGATCTTCTTCAGCTCCTCCATCAGGTTGAGCTTGGTGTGCATCCGGCCGGCGGTATCGCAGAGCACCAGGTCGTATTCCTCGTCCAGCCCCTGCCGCACGGCCTGGTGCATCACGGAGGAAGGATCGGCGCCGGCCGCTCTGGAGACAATCCCGCAGTCCGCCCGCTCCGCCCACCCGGCGAGCTGTTCCGCCGCGGCGGCCCGGAAGGTATCCCCCGCGGCGAGCAGCACGCGCTTCCCCCGGCGGGTGTGCTGCGCCGCGAGCTTGCCGATGGTGGTGGTCTTGCCCGTTCCGTTCACGCCAAGGAAGAGCACCACCGCCGGGCGCTTCCCCTCCAGCGCGGGGGGGCGGTAAACCCGGGACATGATGCGCCGGATTTCCTCCGCCAGGGCGGACTTGAGCCGATTCAGATCGCCCAGCCGCTTGCGCTGGACCTGTTGCTCGATCCGCCGCAGCAGCCGCGACGCCGTCTCCAGCCCCAGGTCCGACGTGATGAGCAGCTCCTCGAGCCGCTCGAGCACCTCGCCGTCGATGGCCTTTTTGCCCAGCACCACGCCGGCCAGGCCTTCGGTCAACGACTCGCGGGTCTTGCGCACTCCGCCCCGGAGCCGCCCCATCAACCCCCGGGGCCGCCCCGTTGTCGGAGAATCCGGCGGCGCTGCCGGCAGTTCCTCGGCCAGCAAGGCTGCCTGGTTCCGGCGCGCCGCCTCCGCTTCCTCCAGGGCAGCCCGCACCTCGGCGAGTTTGGCCTCGGCCTGCTGCGCCTCGCGCGCTTGTTCCGCGCGCAAGCGCTCCTTTTCCGCCCGGCCGAATTCGGGCAGCCCGCCTTTCGGCGGGGCGGCGGACGCGGCTTTCCGGGCGAGCGCCGCCTGCCGTTTTTTGGCCTTCCGTTGCGCCTTGCGCGATGCCATAGTCCCTATCGAACGGAGTGCCCGCCGCTTATCCGTGCGGGCGGGCTGTGATAGCCAGAGGGCGCCCCGGGAGAGCGGGACGGCCTCAGCCAATCTCGCCGGAATCCCGCCGATTTGCAATTGGGAGCCGGCATTGCCCGCGGAGCCGCCATGGCCGAGCTATTGACGCCCGAAATCATGTCCTGGATCGGCAAGACCGACCCGCCGCTGACCGAGGAGATCAGCCGCCGGGACATCCGCCACTACTCCGTCGCCACCGATCAGCGGCTGGAAAAGTACCTCAACGGGGACGAGGCGCCGCCCCTGTTTCACTCGATGTTCTTCCGCGAGATTAAGCGGCTGGAGCAGCTGGAAGCCGACGGCCACGTGGCCGATACGCTGCTGCCCCCCCTGCCCCTCAAGCGCGTCATGGCCGGGGGCCACGAGACCACCTTCCACCGCCCCATCCGCCCCGGCGACAAGCTCACCGCGACGCGCCGGCTGGCCGAGCTGATCGAGAAGCAGGGGCGCACGGGCCCGCTGATCTTCGTCATCGTGGAAACCGAAATCACCGCCGCGGACGGGGAGCAGATCCTGTCCGAGCGCTACACCCGCATCCTGCGCTGAGAGGCACCCCATGGTTCAGTTCGATCGCATCCAAGTGGGAGACGCGCTGCCCGAGCGCACCCACCAGCCCGGCAACGCCTACCTGTTCTGCTACAACGCGGCCATCTGGAACGCCCACCGCATCCACTACGACCACCAGTACGTCACCGAGGTGGAGGGCTATCCCGGCATCGTCATCGACGGGCCGCTCCAGGCCGACTGGCTGACCCAGGTGGTCGGGGAGTGGATGGGCGAGGCGGGGCGCATGGTCCAATTCAAGGTCAGCCACCGCCAGGCCGCCTACCTGGGCGAGAAGCTCCGCGCCGCCGGTGAGGTCACCGCCAAGGACGAGGCGGCCCGGGAAATCTCCGTGAACCTCCACATCACTAACGAGCAGGGCGAAGTGATCGCCCCCGGCGAAGCGGTGATCCGCTTCGACGCGGAGTAGACCGATCATGAAGCAAATCCAGTTCGGCGACGTGACGATCTTCCGGGTGGTGGAGTTGGAGGGGGCAAATTCCCACCGCTTTTCCCAATCGCTGTTTCCGGAGCTGACCGACGA
>JAPUJL010000370.1 GCA_027296185.1 SAR324 cluster bacterium
GGCCTCGCTGTACAACTTCGGCAATAAGTTCAACATCACCATGCGGCTGGATACGGACGCGGATTCGCCGTATGCGCACAACCTGGAGTACACGCCACCCCAGCGCGGGTGACGGAACGACGCGGGCAAAGGTCCCGGTCCATTGGCCGGTGCTATTGCCGGGTCCCATCGGCCGCAAGTTAAGGTTGTGACCGCTCCCTTGGCAATCGCCGGGGAGCGGTTTTTTTTTCGGTGAGACTGCGATCGGAGGGAGAAATTCGGCAGTGGACGGACCTGGGACCCCAGGATCGTCCGCCGCCGCCGGGCGGGGTGGAGCGGCGGCGGGCGCCTACAGCAGTGTGCCGGTCACGTCGACCATGCGGTTGCTGAAGCCCCACTCGTTGTCGTACCAGGACAGCACCTTGACCATGTTGCCGCCCGTCACGGCGGTGGAGAGCCCGTCCACGATCGAGGAACGCGGATCGCCCTTGTAGTCCATGGAGACGAGGGGCTCTGCGGAGTATCCGAGGATTCCCTCGAGCGCCCCCCCCGCCGCCTCGCGGAAGGCATCGTTGACCTCCTCCACACTCGTGGATTTCTCCAGGGTGGCGGTGAAATCCACGATGGAAACCGTCGGCGTGGGCACACGGATGGAGAAACCGTCCAGCTTGCCCGCCAGCTCGGGCATGACGAGTCCGATCGCCTTGGCCGCGCCGGTGGAGGTGGGAATCATGGACAGCCCCGCCGCCCGGGCGCGCCGCAGATCCTGGTGGGGCTGATCCAGGATGCGCTGGTCGTTGGTGTAGGAGTGAATCGTGTTCAACAGCCCGCACTGCACGCCGAACTTCTCATGAAGCACTTTAACCACCGGCGCCAGGCAGTTGGTGGTGCAGGAGGCATTGGAGACCAGATGGTGACGCGCGGGATCGTACTTGTCGGAATTGACCCCGAGCACCACGGTGAAGATTCCGTCGCCCTTGGCGGGCGCCGAGAAGAGTACCTTCTTCACTCCCGATTCCAGGTAATAGGCGCCGGCATCGGCATTGTTGAAAAGGCCGCTGCATTCCAGCGCTACCTGCACGCCGCGCTTGCCCCAGTCCAGCTTGGCGGGATCCCGCTCGCTGGTGATGGGAATGGCCTTGCCGTCGATCACCAGTTGTCCGTCGCCGGCCTCTACCTCACCCGGGTAAAGCCCATAGGTGGAGTCGTACTTGAACAGGTGGGCCAGGGTTCCGGCGTCGGTGATGTCGTTGATCACCGCCACGTCGAACTCGTCCCGTCCCTGGGCCGCCCGGAGTATGTTTCTTCCGATGCGGCCGAATCCGTTGATTCCGATCTTCATGGCTCCGCGTCCTCCATCCGCAAGCTGTCGAACGATCCAGTCGCCTTCCCGCTCCAGCCGTGACGGTGCGGGAGGCACTTCGCAATTCAAGACGATCGGCACAGCCTATCACGGAGGCCGAGGTCTCGACCAGACACGGGTCAAGCGGTGGCTTCCGCAATCGCGGGGGGCATGGGCCGGCCGCCGGTCCGCTGTCGATGGACCGCCCGGCCCCGGGGGTACGCGGGCCGTGCGATACCGCCGCGGTGGGGAGGTGACGCCGCGACGCTATTGGGTGGAAAGTGGCGCCCCGGGGGTATTGGGTGGGAGGGATGGCGGCGATTCGCCGAGGGGCTGGAGGTCTTGGGCTTCACCGCCGCCCTCCATAGGCGCGGCGGCGGCTTCCTCTTCGTCCAGCTCGATGGTGAAGGACTGCACCCGGGAAAATGCGGTGCGGTTCGTTTCGGAATTTCGGCCGGCCACGCGCCAGTAGACCCGGTCGGACTTCTCGCTCAGCATGAGCCCCTTGGCCATGCCGGGCAATTCTCCGCCGAGGGGTACGATTTCCTGATCCTGGGTCCACTTGGCCCCTTGGGGAATATCGAAATACAACTCCTCCGTGCGGAAGTCCCGATCCACTCCCACCTGCACCTTGAACTCGTCGAAGAGCCGGCTTTCCCAGCGGAAGAGGAACAGCCCGGCCTCCTCGAAGGTGTAGCCCGGATCGGGAAACACCAGCCGGATGTTGCTCAACTGAATCGCCTGTTTGGAGGTGTAGCGGTTATTGTCCAGGTTGATTTCGGTCGTCCCTTCCGACGCGTTGGCTTCGATCACCACCTGGTACTCGCCCAACAGCGCGTTTTCGGGGAATTGGAACTCGTACTCTAGCTCGATCTTTTCGCCGGGGGCCAGCGCCACCACCCGCGAATCGGCGATGGGCTCCAGCCGGTTGGGGATGCGGGTATTGAAATAGCGGACCTGCACTTCGATCCGCCGGGCGATATCGCCACCCACGTTGCGCAACTCGGCGCGAATGCGGCCCGTGTCGCCCACCAGAAAACCGGTCGGCGCAACGTCCACGTTCTCCCAGAGCAGATCGGCCGCCTCGAAAGTCAGCCCGCCCGGCGCCGCGAAGCTCTCCCCCTCCCGCCCCACCCGGGGCGCGATGGGAGACGTCGGCGCCTCGGGCGGCGGTGCGGGGGCCACCCGCGCCAAGCCGGGACCGGTGACCGAGAACAACGCGTAAAACCCGGGCTCCTGAGCCGACAGGCGCCGCCGGAAATCGGCGGTGTACAATTCCAGATGCACTTGGTATTCCCCCCCGCGCCGGGGGGGCTTGAGGCGGAAGAGGGCGCGCTGCTCGTCGTAGGCCGGCAGCTGCACCGTCCGTTGGGCGGCCCGGCCCACGCGGCGGCCGTCGGCGGTGCGCATGACGAGCCGCACACCCGCCGTGATCGGCGAGGCGCTGTTGTTGCGGAGGGTGACTTGGGCGATCTGCTCCTGGCCCGGCCGCAGGTTGGGCTCGGAGAGCACCAGGGCCGCCACCTCGACCGGCTCCGCGGCAGAGGCGGCCGGCGGTACCGCCAGTCCGCCCAGGATCGGCACCGCCAGCAAGGACTGGGCGAGCCTTGCAGCCATCATGGCGAATCCTCCCTGATTATTGCGATTCGACTGCTTCCTGCAGTCCCGCCTCGTTGCGATACCAGTACAACCGTCCGGACTCGGTGCCCACGAACAGGTCCAGATCCCCGTCTCCATCGATGTCGGCGAGACGGGGCGTCGTCCCCGCCGGAAATTTCAGCGATCGGAGGTACGGCTCGCCCTCCGCCCAGCCCCAGGGATTATTCACAGTAAGCGGAATCCTTTTGAAATTCAATCCGATTCCCTGATCCGAGCCGATGAGCAGGTCCGGATTGTCGTCTCGGTCCAGCTCCCCGACGAAGGGAGTCGAGGAGATGCCGGTGTCGGTTCCCATGAACCGGCGGCTGCTGAGCTCGAACTCCACGGTGCCCAGCCGCTCCGTGCGGTAGAAGGTCACCAGCCGCCCGGCGAAGTTGCCGACGATCAAATCCGCGCGCCCGTCGCCGTTGAGGTCGGTCACCGCCGGCGCCGCATTGCGGCCGATGTTCCCGGCGGAAACGATGTCCGGCACCAGGGTGAAGGTGAGCACCCCGCCCGCCGTCCCGCCGCGGTAGTAGAGCACGGTGCCATCCTCGGTGCCGACCAGCAGATCGATCTTATCGTCCCCGTCCAGATCGGCGAAGAAAGGCGAGGGGTTACGGGCACCCTCATAACCCGCGAAGGCATCGGTCACCTGCACCCACTGGGCTTCCTGGGGCGAGCCGTCGTTGCGGAAGTGGAAGAGCTTGCCCGGCGCCGTCCCCACGATCAGGTCGAGATCCCCGTCACCATCCAAATCCGCGAAGGCGGGCACGCACTTGCCGTCGAATTCCCAGCCGCCGTAGGCTCGGTCGGCCAGCCGGAAAATGGGCGCCACGGGTCCCTCCGGTAGCACCGGCAGTTCCAGGGCCGCCTGTTCCGCCGCCCCACGCTGCTCGAGAGCCGCGAAGGGGGACTCGGCCTCGGCCAGCGCCGGGATGGCTTCCGGCAAGGGCTCGATGGGATCGAGGGCGCCCAGGGCATCCTCCAGGCTGGCACCCCCATCGGCGGTGCGTTCCTCGCCGGCGGCTAGCTCGGGGGCCTCGCCCTCGGCGGCTCCGTCGGCCGCCGCCGTGCCGATCTTGCGGAACCCGCCATTGAGCAGCAGGCGGATGTTGCCCCGGGCATCGCCCACCATCAGGTCGGGGCGGCCGTCGCCATTGAAGTCGTCGAAGCGGGGCGTGCTGAACCCTTCCACTTGAATCCGC